>JBJMWH010000278.1:0-5566 GCA_045810245.1 Burkholderiales bacterium
GGCAGTCCGCCCATGATGGTGTACCTGCTGCCGCAGAAGCTCGACAAGGAGCGCTTCGTCGCCACGTCGCTCATCTTCTTCTTTACGCTCAACTACGCCAAGATCGTGCCGTACCTCTGGCTGCGCCTGTTCGATGCGCGGGTCCTGGTCACGGCGGCGCTCCTCGTCCCCGCGGGAATCGCCGGCATCTACGCCGGCATGTGGATGCAGCGGCGCATCGACGTGCGCTGGTTCTACCGTCTGATCTATGCGCTGCTCCTCGTCACGGGTACGAAGCTCCTCTACGACGGCGTCACCGGCCTGGAAGGACAAAGATGAAGTCGGTACGCTAGACTAGGTTTGTCACCCCGGAGGAGGCGAATGAGATCTTGTGCGGTTCTTCTTGCTGCCGTTCTTGCGGCGCTCCCGGGCGCGATCGCGCACGCTCAAGCGTTCCCGTCGAAGCCGATTCGCGTAGTCGTGCCGTTTCCGGCCGGCGGCACCACCGACATCGTCGCCCGCCTCGTCGGCCAGCGCATGAGCGAATCCATGGGTCAGCCGGTGCTGGTCGAAAACAAGGGCGGCGCCGGCGGCCAGATCGGCGCGGCCGAGGTGGCGAAGTCCGCGCCCGACGGCTATACGCTCCTCATCCACAACGTCACGTTCCCGATGGCCTCGGTCGCGGCCGCGCTGCAGAACCGCGCGATGTACAACGTCGAGGGCGACTTCGCCGGCGTCTCGATCGCGGTGTACGTGCCGCTCGTCATCACCGCGCACCCGAGCGTACCGGCCGCGAACCTCAAGGAGCTGGTGACCTACCTGCAGAAGGAGAAGGGCGCGCGCTACACCTACGGCTCGACCGGACCGGGCTCGTTCATGCACGTGATCGGCGAGGCGCTCTCGCGCGACACTGGAATCCAGATGACGCACATCCCGTACAAGGGCGCCGCGCCGCTCAAGCAGGAGCTCATCGCCGGGCGCATCAACCTCGGCGGCGACCAGCTTTCCTCGTCGCTCGCCGACATCAAGTCCGGCCGGATCAAGGCCCTCGCCACCAACGCCTCGCGCCGCATCCCGGAGCTTCCGGAGGTGCCCACGGTGCGCGAGCTCGGCTATCCGATCCTCGAGGCCGACGGCTGGAACGGATTCTTCGTGCCGGCGAAGACGCCGCGCGAGGTGATCGACCGGCTGCAGAAGGAGACCGCCGCGGCGGTGCGCCACCCGGAGACGGCGAAGCGCCTGACGGAGATCGGTGCCGAGCCGGTCGGCTCCACGCCCGCCGAGCAGGATGCGATTCTCAAGCGGCAGGTGCTGCAGTTCCGGCCGGTGATCAAGGAAATGAAAATCGAGAACTAAGGAGGAAGTCGTGCGCTCGCTTTTTGTACTTTTACTGATACTTTCCTGCGGCCGTGTTTTCGCGCAAGGCTATCCGAGCAAGCCGGTCCGGCTCATCGTGACCTATCCGCCCGGCGGCAGCTCCGATCTGATGTCGCGCGTCTACGGCGCGAAGCTCTCGGAGCTGTGGAGCCAGCCGGTGATCGTCGAATCCAAGCCCGGCGCCGCGGGCTCGATCGGCATGGACTTCGCGGCGAAGCAGCCGAGCGACGGCTACACCTTCGTCGTCGGCAACCTGCAGCCGGTGGCGGTGAATCCGCTCCTGTCCCAGGTGCCCTACAGCATCCAGAAGGATTTCATCGCCGTCTCCCAGATCTCGCAGGGGCCGAACGTCCTCGTGGTGCAGGCCGACTCGCCGTTCAAGTCGCTCGCCGACGTGATCGCCTATGCGAAGGCGAATCCCGGCAAGCTCAATTACGGCACCAGCGGCCCCGGCAGCGTGTCGCACCTCTCCGCGGAGATGCTGAAGAACATCACCAAGGCACAGGTCGTCGAAGTTCCCTATAAGGGCGGCGTCCTCGCGGTGCAGGATCTCCTCGGCGGCCAGATCCAGTTCATCTTTTCCGACACGCTGCCTGCCATGCAGCACATCCGCGCCGGGAAACTGCGCGCGCTGTGTGTGACAGGCGAGACTCGCTACGAGCTCTTGCCAGACCAGGCGCTGTGCCAGAACGACGTGCGCGGGTTGGTGGCGGTGAACTGGTGGGGGGTGCTCTATCCGGCGGGAACGCCGAAGAACATCGTCGAGAAGCTCCACGCCGATACGGGCAAGGTGCTGGCGGACGCGGACACGAAGAAGCGCTTCGCCGACCTCGGCGTCGAGACCAAGGCGAGCACGCCGGCCGAGTTCTCCGCCTTCATCAAGGCGGAGACGGACAAGTACGCAAAGTTGATCAAGGAAGCGAACATCAAGGTCAACCCCTGATATGAAGCAGATCGGCACAGCGGTTGTGGGCGTGGGCTGGTGCGGCGGCATCCGGGCGGAAACGCTCGCCAGCCACCCGCTGGTGAAGGAGCTTCACCTTGCGGAAGTGAGGGAGGACCGCCTCGAAGAGATGGAAGCGAAGACCCGCCCGAGCACTGCGACCACTGACTACAGGCGCCTCCTGGACCGCAAGGGAATCGACGCGGTCTACATCTCGGCCACGCCCGAGAACCTGCATTTCCCGATGGCGAAGGAGTTCCTGCAGGCGGGCAAGCACGTATTCCTCGAGAAGCCGATCGCCGTCACGCTCGATGAAGCGGATGAGCTCATCGCGCTTGCCAAGAAGAACAACTTGAAGTTCACCATCGGCTATTCGCAGCGCTTCAACGCGAAGTTCGCCTACGTGCGCAAGTGCGTCCGCGACGGCACCATCGGCAGGCCGGTGAGCGCGCTGGTCAGCCGGCACATCACGCGCAGCCTGGGCAAGAAGATCAGCGGCCGGATCAAGCTTTCGCCCGCGGCGATGGAGTCGACGCACGACCTCGACTTCCTGCTGTGGTGCCTCGAGCCGGCGAAGCCGGTGCGCGTGTACTCGCAGGTGAACTACGGCGCAATGCGCGAGGCGGGCGCGCAGCACGTGCCCGACTCGCAGTGGTGCGCGGTTACGCTGGACAGCGGCCTGACGTTCGTCGTCGGCGGCGGCTGGAGCCTGCCGCCGGGCTACCCGAACTTCTCCACCACCTGGATCGAGATGGTCGGCACCGAGGGTACGGTGATGGTCGACGATACGCACCGCGACGTGGTGGTCAACACCATGAAGAGCGGCATGCAGCTGCCGATGTCCACTATGCCGGGCGAGGCGGTCGACCACACCTACGCCGGCGCCATGGCGCCGGAGACGGTGCATTTCCTTGAAGCCGTCGCGCTCGACAAGCCGGTGCTGGTAACGCCCGCGCACGCGCGGATGGTGATGGAGCTCTACATTGCCGCCGACCTGTCCGCAGAAAGAAACCTGCCGGTCGATTTGCCTCTGAAGGGCGCGTCGCTTGAGAAAGCAGCCTAGGCGCATCGGCCTTGCGATCGTCGGGGCCGGGCGGGTCGGGCTTTTCCGCGGCGAGGTGGCCGCGCGCCATCCGATGGTGGATTTCATCGGCGTCGCCGACCTTCGCGAGGAACGCCTTTCCATCCTGAAGGAGAAGGCGAAGGCGGATTTCGTCACCCGGGATTTCGGGGAGCTCCTGAAGAGGCCGGAAGTGACGGCCGTGATCATTTCCACCGACGAGCACCTGCACGTCGAGCCGATCCTGGCGGCAGTGGAGCGGAAGCTTTCGCTGCTGATCGAGAAGCCGCTCGCCACCGAGCTCTCGGAATCAGCCAAGGTTCTGAAGGCCATTCAAGAAGCGAATATCGATGCGGTCGTCGGCTACACGCAGCGCTTCCGCAGGCGCTGGCTCGCGGCCAAGGAGAAGGTGCGCACCGGGCAGCTCGGCGACGTGACGCTCGTCACCTCGCGCGCCTTCATGAACCGGCTTGTCGCCCTCGACAACTACAAGCGCACGAGCGACGCGTCCAAAATCTCGCCGATGGTCATCTCCGGCACGCACGCGCTCGACATCGTGATGTGGATGATGGAAGCGAAGCGCCCGGTCGAGATCTACGCGCGCTCGGTCGACAAGGCGCTCGGGCCGCTGTGCAAGGGAATCGACGCCACCGCCGGCGTCATCACCTTCGAGGATGGAAGCCTCTACCACGCGGTGATCTCCTGGGCGCTGCCGGTGGTGTGGCCGGGTGCGGTCTACAGCCTGGAGGTCGGCATCACCGGCACCGAAGGCGTGCTCACCATCGACGACACGCACCGCGACATCGTGCTCGCGACCAGCCGCGCGCAGGGAGAAGGGTATGCGCCCGATGCCCAGAGAAGAGTGGATTTCCTGGGGAGCTACCCGCCGGGCGACATCGCACTGGGCGAGCTGCGCGGCCCGATGCGCGAGGAGACCGAGCAGTGGCTGAACCGCGTTTCGCTCGGCCTTCCCACCCAGCACGCCACCGCGGCCGAGGCGCACAACCGCTTGATGCTGACCAAGGCGTTCGACAAATCGGCGAAGCTCAGACGGGCGATCCCGCTGCCGATCGAATCGGAGGATTGATGAAACGCTTCGTGCTCCTGCTGGCGCTTTTTCCGGCCCTCGCTTTTTCCCAAGGCTTCCCCAACCGTCCCTTGCGCATGATCGTGCCGTTCGCGCCCGGCGGCGCATCCGACTTCGTCGGCCGCATCCTGCAGCCGCGGATGTCGGAGCTGCTGGGACAGCAGGTGATCGTGGAGAACCGCGGCGGTGCGGCCGGGAACATCGGCGTCGAGGCGGGAGCCCGCTCCGCCCCGGACGGCTACGCGTTCGTCCTCGGCAACATCGGCAGCATCGCCATCAACCCCGCCGTGTTCCCGAACCTTTCGGTGACGCCGACGCGCGACCTGATCGCCGTGACGCAGGTGGTCGACGTGCCGAGCGCGCTGGTGGCGCATCCGTCGTTTCCCCCGAACAACATCAAGGAGCTCATCGACTTCGCCAGAGCCAATCCCGGCAAGCTCAATTACGCGTCGCCGGGCAGCGGCAGCCAGAACCGGCTCGAGATGGAGGTGCTGCGCAAGCTCGCCAACCTGGACATGGTGCACGTGCCCTATAAGGGCGGCGCCGGGCCCGCGGTCGGCGGGCTGGTGGCGGGCGAGACGCACGTCATGTTCGTCACCGCCTCGTCGGCGCTGGGCCATGTCAGGGCCGGGCGCCTGAAAATTCTTTCGGTGAGCACGGCCACGCGCATGGAGCAGTTCCCGCAGACGGCGACCACCACCGAGCAGGGCTTTCCCGAGCTGAGGGCGAGCTCCTGGCAGGGCGTGTTCCTGCCGGCCGGCACGCCGAAGGACATCGTCGATCGCCTGTTCACGGTGGCCCGGGAGACGATGGCCACGCCCGAAGTCGTGCAGCGCCTGGCGAACGGCGGCGTGATCGTGGCGACGAGCGCCACGCCCGCGGCGTTCGCCGAATTCGTCGCAGCCGAGACGCAGCGGTGGGCCAAGGTGGTCAAGGAAGCCGGCGCGACGCCGGACTGATTGTGATGATCAATCCACTCAACATCGCAGTGATCGGACTTGGCTGGTGGGGGCGGGTCATCGTGCCCCTCGCCAAATCGAGCGCGAAGCTTCGGGTCGTGGCGGTGGCCGACCTCGATCCCGCGGCGGCAGAGTTCGCCCGCCAGCACGATTTGCCTCTT
>JBJMWH010000279.1:0-3821 GCA_045810245.1 Burkholderiales bacterium
CAGGTTCACCATCGGGGGCGGGCGCACCTTCACGTCCTCGCCATGGCACAGGCGATCGATGGAAATGGCCGCGTCGTGGCCGTGGGCCACCGCCCAGATGATGTTCTTGGGACCCAGCGCCGCGTCGCCGCCGAAGAAGACTTTGGGGATCGTCGACTGCATGGTGAGCGGGTTCACCTTGGGCATGTCCCACTCGTCGAATTCCATGCCGATGTCGCGTTCCATCCAGGGGAAGGCGTTCTCCTGGCCGACCGCCACCAGCACGTCGTCGCACTCGAACGCCTGGTCGGGCTCACCGGTCGCAACCAGCGTGCGGCGCCCCTTGTCGTCGTAGACCGCCTTCACCTTCTCGAACATCATGCCGGTGAGCCTGCCGCCGTCGTGCAGGAAACGCTTGGGCACGAGGTAATTGAGGATGGGGATGCCTTCATGCATCGCGTCTTCCTTCTCCCACGGGCTCGCCTTCATCTCCTCGAAGCCCGAGCGCACGATGACCTTCACGTCCTCGCCGCCGATGCGCTTCGAGGTGCGGCAGCAGTCCATGGCGGTGTTGCCGCCGCCCAGGACGATGACGCGCTTGCCGATCTTGGTGGTGTGGCCGAAGGAAACCGAAGACAGCCAGTCGATGCCGATGTGGATGTTGGCCGCGCCTTCCTTGCGGCCCGGAATATCGAGGTCTCTTCCCCTGGGGGCGCCGGAGCCGACGAAGATGGCGTCGTAGCCTTCGCCCAGGAGCTGCTTCATCGAATCGATTTTTCGCTGCTTGAACGAAACGCCGAGGTCGAGGATGTAGCCGACCTCTTCGTCGATCACTTCCATCGGCAGGCGAAAGCGCGGGATCTGGGTCCAGATCATGCCGCCGGCGCGGTGGTCCTGGTCGAACACCGTGACGTCGTAGCCGATCGGCGCGAGGTCGCGGGCGACGGTGAGCGACGCGGGGCCGGCGCCGATGCAGGCGATGCGCCGTCCATTTGTTCTTGCCTTTGGTAAAGAAACTCTTTTCTTGATCTCGTCGGGATCTTTATAGTCGGCCGCCACGCGCTTCAGGCGGCAGATCGCGACGGGCTCGGGCTTGGGTTGATTCTCTTCTTCCACGCGGCCGCGGCGGCACGCGGGCTCGCACGGACGGTCGCAGGTGCGCCCGAGGATTCCGGGAAACACGTTCGACTTCCAGTTGACCATGTAGGCATCCGAATACCGCCCCGCGGCGATCAGCCGGATGTACTCGGGAACCGGGGTGTGGGCCGGGCAGGCCCACTGGCAATCGACAACCTTGTGGAAGTAGTCGGGGTGCTTGATATCGGTTGGCTGCAACGCTTCTCCTTCGACCCTGAAAAGGTTCTAATTATTCCGGCATTCTACGCCCATCCGCAGGCGTAACCTTCTAATTTCTAAGGCCGGGAAGCGGAATTGCCGACGTAGTGGCGGGGGCTTCCGACCTCGTAGAAAACGATGACGTAGTGCGTGGTTACGTCAGCCGCGTCGCGGATCGCCCGGATGGTGCGCCACTCCCGGTAAACCGAGCCGTTCTTGCGACGGCTCCACAACGTTCCCGCCCAGTACCCTTCGCGCTCCACTTCGGCATAGATCTCGTTGTAACGGGTCTCGGGCTGCAAGGCGTTGCGGAATACCGCCTCGGACTGCCCCACTGCAGCGTCCCGGTCGTAGCCGGTGATCTCGCAGAAGGCCCGGTTGACCGTCTGGATGGTGCCGTCGGCGAGCGTGATCATGATCGCCTCGGTCATGCCCTCCAGGGCGTGCGCCTGCAGGATGAGGCGTTCCTCGCTCGAGCGCAGGTCAGTCACGTCCTGCGAGGCGAGGATGAGCCGGTTGCGCGGCGCGCCGAGCGCCCCTTCGTCGCCCGCGAGCGCATGGATCCGCGTGTTGTACTGGCGCATGCGCCCTTCGCGGTCGACCAGGTGCAGCACGACCTCGCGCGATCTGCCGGTCGCGGCGACGCGGCCCACGGCCATGCGGGCGCGCGCGGCATCGTCCGGGTGCACGCGCAGGAACGCGTCGACGCCGGGTTCGAGGTCCGCGGCCTCGAGCACGCGCTCGTAGGAGGGGCTGGCGTAGAGCCAGCGGCCCTCGTTGTCGACCATGCCGATCAGGTCGGCGACGTTCTCCGCGATGAGCCGGTAGCGTTCCTCGCTCGCCTTCAGCTTGTCGCGCGTGCAGACGAGGCGCCGGTTCTGGCGGTAGACCACGTAGCCGACCGCGCAGGTGTACGCGAGGATGCCGAAGCCGAGCGCCGCGTTCACGAGATCGCTCGCGGCCGGCGCGTAGCTGAAGCCGGCCGCGGCGACCAAAGCGAGCGCGCCGACCAAGCTGAATCCCAGCGACAGCAGCCCGCCGGAAATGCCGCGGTTCACCGTGGCGTTGAGCATCGTGCCGGCGACCAGGCCCAGGGTCACCACCGGCTCGAAGCCGAAGTAGGCGCACCAGGCGCCGAAGAGCGTCGAATCGACGAACAGGTTGTCGAACTCCGCGTGCCTGGGCCGCTTCGACTTCAGCGCGCGCAAGTACAGGAGGTGCGGATACACCAGGAACTGCGCAGCCAGAAAGGCCCAGGCCGGCGCCGGTGCGCCGCGCTCCCAGAGGAGCAGGCCCAGCGCGAGAAAGCAGTAGGCAAAGGCGCCGGTGCGGACGGCGTAGATGGTCCGTACGATTCGCGGCGCTTCCATGGGGCGGTCGTTATTCCGAATTAGGTCGAAAGACAACGGTATCGTACCTCCGGCACGGCGCTGTCAGGAGTTCGCGGCGCTGTCAGGAATTGTCAGGGCGGTTTGCGCACCGGATAATGGCGCCATGACCACGCACCTCGAGTCCCTGAAGAAGTATTCGCTGGTCGTAGCCGACACCGGCGACATCGACGCGGTGGCCCGGTGGAAGCCCCAGGACGCGACCACCAACCCCTCGCTCCTCCTCACTTCGGCCGAGGACCCGCGCTACCAGCCGCTGGTCGAAAGAGCGATCCGCGACGCGGACGGCGACGTGGAGGCGGCGGTCGACGCGCTCTTCGTGCAGTTCGGAGTACGCATCCTCAAGCACGTGGCCGGGCGGGTGTCGACCGAGGTCGACGCGCGGCTCTCGTTCGACACCGAAAGATCGATCGACAAGGCGCGCCGGCTGATCGCGCTCTACGAGAAGGAAGGCGTGTCGCGCAGCCGCGTGCTGATCAAGCTGGCGAGCACCTGGGAAGGCATCCGGGCCGCGGAAAAACTGGAGAGAGAAAAAATCCACTGCAACATGACGCTCCTCTTCTCCTTCGCCCAGGCGCTCGCGTGCGCGGAAGCCGGCGTCACGCTCATCTCACCGTTCGTCGGGCGCATCTACGACTGGCACAAGCAGGCGCGCAGAGTGGACGACATCCCGCTCGAGGAGGATCCCGGCGTCGCCTCGGTGACGCGCATCTACAACTACTACAAGAAGCACGGCTACCCGACCCAGGTGATGGGCGCGAGCTTCAGGAAGGCCGGCCAGATCGAGCTCCTCGCGGGCTGCGACCTCCTCACCATCGCGCCCGATCTGCTCGACAAGCTCTCCAAGGCCGAGGGCGAGATCCCGCGGCGCCTTTCGCCGGAAACAGCGAAAGCTCAGTCGATTCCACGGATCGAGATGGACGAGAAGGCTTTCCGCTGGATGCACAACGAGGACGCCATGGCGAGCGACAAGCTCGCCGAGGGCATCCGCCGCTTCGACGCCGACGCCCGCAAGCTCGAAAAGCTGATCACCTCGCTTGCCGCGGCGGTGCCGGCAAAATAATTTCGGGGTCAGAGCCCGCGGAAAATCGGGGTCAGAGCCCTATTTCCGTGAGCTGG
>JBJMWH010000280.1:0-5475 GCA_045810245.1 Burkholderiales bacterium
GATCACCGGCGTCGAAATGACGCACGTCCCGTATAAGGGCGCGGGGCCCGCGGTGAGCGACCTCCTGGGCGGACAGATCCCGCTCATGTTCGTCGACCTCTCCGCGACCCTTGCGCACATCCGCGCCGGAAAGCTGCGCGCGCTCGCGGTCCTGACGCGGGAGCGCACGCCGCTCCTCGACGTTCCGACGGCGATCGAGCAGGGCATTGCGGGGTTCGACGTCAATGCGTGGTTCGGCTTGTTCGCTCCGGCCGGCACGCCGCCCGAGCTCGTCGCGCGCCTGAATGCCGCGTCGGTGAATGCCCTTCGCCGGCCGGCCACGCGCGAGCGTCTGGAAAGCCTCGGCCTTAGCGCCGCGCCTGGCGCGCCGGAGGCGCTCGCCGCGCTCGTGCGCGCGGAGCTCGAGCGCTGGGCGAAGGTCGCGAAGGCGGCGAACTTAAAACCCGAATGAGGAAATCGGGCTCTGACCCCGATTTCTGTGCTAAAAGGCGGGCGTGATCACGAACGCGGTCATAGTGGCTGGGCTGATTGTCGGGCTGGTGTTTCTGCTCGCGGGTCTGCTCCTCTGGAGCCGCGCGCACTCCGGCGGGGCGCTCGTCGTGACGGCGGGCGCGCTGCTCACGCTCGGCGCGGCGATCTACGCCCTTGCCGTGCTGCGGCCTTTCGTGGGCCGGGCCTACGACGAGCAGTGGGCGCAGCAGATCGCGACCGTCGAGGCGCTCGCGACGCTGGGCCTGCTGATCTGCGCGGCCGGAGTGGTCGCGCACGGGCTCGCGCTGCCCAAGCGCTAAGCCCGCCTCAGTTGGTGCGCTGGCCGCCGTGGACTTCGCCGCGCCAGCCACCGGTCTCGGCGCCGCGTTTCTCGATGTACTTCTTGAAGTCCTCGACGGTGTTCTGGACGCGCGCGCTCAGCACGCCGAGCTTGTCGCCGATGTTCTCGATCGCGCCCTGAGGCTCGTAGGCCATCGTGAGGTGCACGCGCGTGCGGTCGGGGCCGACCGGCTCGAAGCGCACCTCGCCCGCATTAGGGGCGTCGCCCGAGATGCTGCGCCACGCGATCTTGCGGTCGGGGACCTGCTCGGTGATCTCGGCGTCCCACTCCTTGTCCTTGCCCCAGATCTCCGCGTGCCAGTGCACGTGGGTATCGTCGAGCTGCTTCACTTCCTTCACGCCGGCCATGTAGCGCGGAAATTCTTCGAACTGCGTCCACTGGTTGTAGACGGCGTGGACCGGCGCCTTCACTTCAACGGATTTCTCGATTCGTTCCATGGGATGGCCTCCAGTTTCGGAGCTTGGCGCGTTGCAAGGCTCGTTCCACGCTAAACGTGGAATGCCCTTTGCTTGGACCCTTTGCTTAGAGAGTGCGAGGCAAGCGCAATGTCCGCTCCATACGTCTCGGTCGTCGTTCCCACTTGCGGCCGCGCCGACCTCCTCGCGCGCTGCCTCGAGGCGCTCGAGCACCAGACGCTCGCGCGCAGCCACTACGAAATCATCGTCGCCGACGACAGCGAGCTGCGCAGCGGCCCGGCCGCGGCGCGCAACCGCGGTTGGCGCAAGGCGCGCGCGCCGATCGTGGCTTTCACCGACGACGACACCGTGCCGGCGCCCGACTGGCTCGAGCGTGGATTGGAAGCGATGAAGGAGGACATCGACGCCGCAAGCGGCCGCATCGTCATGCCGATTCCCGCGGCGCCGACCGACTACGAGCGCGACGCCCAGGGCCTGGAGCACTCGGAGTTCGTCACCGCGAACTGCTTCGTTCGAAGACGCGTGCTCGAGCGCCTCGGCGGCTTCGACGAAGGCTTCCGCATGGCCTGGCGCGAGGACTCGGACCTGCATTTCTCCCTGCTCAAGACCGGCGCGCGGCTGGTGCACGCGCCGCGCGCTGTGGTGGTGCATCCGGTGCGCCCGGCGGGATGGGCCGTGAGCATGAAGCAGCAGCGCAAGGTGATGTACGACGCGCTGCTCTTCAAGAAGCACCGCGCGCTCTACCGCGCGCGCATCCGCGCCGGTGCGCGCTGGGATTACTACGTGATCGTGGCCTCGCTCGCCGCGGCGCTGGCAGGGTCGATGCCCGCGGCGCTGCTGTGGGCGCTCTTGACGGGGCGGTTCTTCCTGCAGCGCATGCGCGGGACCTCGAAGCGCCCCGCGCACGTCGCCGAGATGCTCGTCACCTCGGCGCTGATTCCGCCGCTCGCGGTGTTCTGGCGCCTGGCGGGCGCACTTCGCTACCGCGTAGCATTCCTCTGACGACATCCTCGAAGGCGCGATTCCAGTCGGCGACGAAGCGCTCGATGCCGAAGCGCTCGAGCGCGCTGCGCCGGGCTTCGTCGCCCAGGCGGCGCGCGGTCCTTTTGTCCTTGAGGAGGAGCTGCATGCATTCGACGAGGCGCCGCGGCTCCGTGTCGATGAAGCCGTTGCGCCCGTCCTGGATAACCGTGGGCATCTCGGTGGTGGCGAGCGCGACGACCGGCAGGCCGACCATCATCGCTTCGATGACCGCGAGGCCCATGCTGGTGTAGCGGATGGGATTGAAGAAAAAGCGGTAGCGCGCCGCGAACGCCGGCAGCTCCGCGTGGAGCACTTCGCCCAGGCCGCCTGCTTCTTCCGCGCCCATCCCGACGAGATCAAGAGCGACTTCTTTCCGGGCTTCCCGAAACACGTCGAAGCCGAGGCGGCGGCCGCGCCTCGCGATGTGGTTGATCACCACCAGGCCGCGCTCGAGCTCCCCGGTGTAGGCCGCCGTGGGAGCGACCACGCCGTGCTCGATCACGCGCGTCGGCACCGGGCCGCTGTCCCACATCAGGCGGTTGAACGCCGTGCAGTGCACGAGCAGCACGCTCTCGTCGTTGACGATGTGGCGCGTGTCTACAGGGTGCTCTCGCGGCGGGTCATGCTCGAGATAGATCTTCGGCAGGCGCCGCTGCGCGCTCGAAAGAAACCGGTGCTGATCCTCGAGGTACTGCGCGTCGTCCTGGAACAGGATCAGGTCGAGCGGCTGGCGTTCGGCCTCGCTCACCGGCAGGTCGTGCACGTTGTCGCCCCAGGGCAGGTGGCCGCAGCGGCCGCCGTAACCCGGCGGCCGGCCGGGCTTGGAGAGCACGTAGAACTCGTGCGGCGCCTGCGTCAGGTAGTACAGGTAGGCGCCGTGCGTGTGCCAGGTGAGGATCTTCAGGCGACGCATTCGGCGAGGCTCCGCGCTGCGTCGATCGCCTGCTCGGCGCTCACCCCCAGCGCGCAGGGGTGGCCGATCGGACAGACCGCGTGCGCGCAAGGCCGGCAAGCAGTGTCGTGATGCAGCACGCGGTGCAGCGTGCGCTCGAGCGGCGCCCAGCGGCGTACGTCGGAGCCGCTCGCGACGATGACGCTCGGCGTCTTCATCGCGGCGGCGATGTGCGAGATCCCGGTGTCGTTCGCCACCACCAGGCGGGCGCGTGCGACCAGCGCGGCGAGGCCGCCGAGCGTCGTGAGCCCGGCGAGATTGAGCGCCGGCCTGCGCATCGCGACGCCGACTGCCTCCAGGATGGACGCTTCGGCCCTCGTGCCCGTGAGGACGATCTGCAGCCCCTCTTGCGACAGCGCGTCGGCGACCCGGGCGAAGCGCTCGGGCGGCCAGCGCCGCGACGCGAGTTGGGCGCCAGGATGCACCACGGCGTAACGGCCTGCCCCGAGCCCGATGGCGGCCCACTCCTGCCAGTCGGCATCGCGCAGCGGGAAATCGAGCGCCGGATCCTGCAGCGTCGCGCCCAGCCGCGCCGCCAGTCGCAGGTGCCGCAGCACCTCGTGCTCGGCATCGCGCCATTCCACGAAGCGCTCGGCGTCCGGGCAGGCCGCGCCGGCTCGGTAGAACCCCGCCGCGCGCCGCGCACCCATGCGCGCCACCACGCTGTTCGTGACCTCGCCGCTGCCGTGCATCTGGATCGCGAGATCGAAGCCTCGCGCTTTCATCGCCTCGAAAAAACGCCGCAGCGCGTCTGCGCTGCACCGACGCTCGGGCAGTTCGGGATGGCCGGGGAACTCCACGAAGTCGGCGAGGTAGCGCCGAAAGCGAGCGGCGAGCTCGCGCGCCCAGGGGAGTCCGATGAGCGTGATCCGCGCCGCCGGATAACGCGCCTGCAGCGCCCGCAGCGCGGGGATGGCGCACAGGAGATCGCCGAGCTGCAGCGCCCGCAGGACGGCGATCTTCATTTCCGGCTCATTTTTCGAGGATGAACGGACCGATCACGAGCGCATCGATCGGCGAGGTCCAGAAGCACTCGACCGCGTCGCGCGGCGAGCACACCATCGGCTCGCTGCGCGTGTTGAACGACGTGTTCACGAGCACCGGCACGCCGGTGCGACTCTGGAAGGCGCGCAGGAGATCGTAGTAGAGGGCGTTCTGTTCGCGGTTGATGGTCTGGATTCGGGCCGTGCCGTCCACGTGCCGCACCGCCGGGATACGGGCGGCCTTGTCGGGCGCGACATCGTGAACGAAGAGCATGAAGGGCGATGTCCCGGCGCCCACGAACCATTGCGGGGCTTCCTCTTCCAGCACCACCGGCGCCACCGGCCGGAAGTCTTCCCGATCCTTGATCTCGTTCAGGCGCGCCTGCATGTCCGGAGAAAGCGGCGAGGCGAGGATCGAGCGCGCGCCGAGCGCGCGCGGCCCGAACTCCATGCGGCCCTGGAACCAGCCGAGGATCTTGTCTTGGGCGAGGAGATCGGCGGCCTCCGCGGCCACGTTTTCGCTCGTCCGGTACTTGAGCTTGCCGCGGTCGAGAAACGCCCGGATCTCTGCGGCCGGATATTCGGGACCGTAGTAGGCATGGTCCATGGTCCAGTTTCTCGCGCCGCCGCGAGCGCGCCAGTCGGTCCACAGCGCCGCGCCGAGCGCGGTGCCGGCGTCTCCCGCGGCGGGCTGGACCCAGACCCGGTCGAAGACTCCCGCGTCTCGGATGCGCGCATTCATCACGCAGTTCAGCGCGACGCCGCCCGCCATGCACAGATTGCGCGAGCCGGTGCGGCGAGCGAGCCACGCCGCGAGCTCGAGCGCGGATTCCTCGAGCACCGCCTGCAGGGAGCGCGCGATGTCGAAGTGCTTCTTCTCCATCGGCCCGCCGCGCTCGCGCCTGGGTCCGAACAGCGCCTCGAGGTCGGCGTCGGCCACTGTGTATTCGCCGTGGTCCCGGATCCGTACCAAATTTCGAAAAGACGAAGCGTGAACGGGCTCGCCATAGGAGGCGAGCGCCATCACCTTGTACTCGTCGGAGGAATGGAGGTAGCCCAGGTACTGGGTCACGCGCTCGTAGAGCAGCCCGAGCGAATCCGGCAGGTCGATCTGCTTGATGCGGTGGTAGCAGCCGCCGCGATACACGCCATAGCTCGTGGTCGCACGCTCGCCGCGCCCATCCATGGTGAGCACCGCGCACTCCTCGAAGGGCGCGGAAAGGAAGGCGCTCGCTTCGTGCGCGAGGTGGTGCTCGACGTAGTGCCACT
>JBJMWH010000281.1:0-4334 GCA_045810245.1 Burkholderiales bacterium
CTCGGCCGCTGCAGTCCATCCCGGTTTCGGCCGTCAAGGAAGCGAACGTCACGCTCGGCCTGGCCTTGAGCGACGACGAGATCGAGTACCTCGAGCGCGCCTATCGCAGCCTGGGGCGCGACCCCACCGACGCGGAGCTCACCATGTTCGCGCAGGCGAACTCGGAGCACTGCCGCCACAAGATCTTCAACGCCGACTGGATCGTCGACGGCGAGCGCCAGCCGCATTCGCTTTTCGGCATGATCCGCCACACCCACGCGATGGCGCCGCAGGGCACGGTGGTCGCTTACGCCGACAACGCCGCGGTCCTGGAGGGCGGCATCGCGCACCGATTTATCCCAAAACCAGACCACGTGTACGGCGTTGTTCCCGAGTTGACCCATTTCGTCGCCAAGTGCGAGACGCACAACCATCCCACGGCGATCTCGCCCTTCCCGGGTGCGGCCACCGGCGCGGGCGGCGAGATCCGCGACGAGGGCGCCACCGGGCGCGGCGCCAAGCCCAAGGCCGGCCTCGTCGGCTACTCGGTGTCGAACCTGCGCATCCCGGGCGCGCTGCAACCGTGGGAAGGCGACGGCGTCGGCAAGCCCGAACGCATCGCCTCGGCGCTCGACATCATGCTCGAAGCGCCGATCGGCGCCGCGGCCTACAACAACGAGTTCGGGCGGCCGAACCTCTGCGGCTACTTGCGCGTCTTCGAGATGGGCGCGCGCGGGTATCACAAGCCCATCATGCTCGCGGGCGGACTCGGCAGCCTGCGCGCGCAGCACGCCCACAAGAAGGGCATTTCCGAAGGCGACTTGTTGATTCAACTGGGCGGACCCGGAATGCTGATCGGCATGGGCGGCGGCGCCGCCTCGTCGATGGGCGCCGGCGCCAACGTCGCCGAGCTCGACTTCGACTCCGTGCAGCGCGACAACGCCGAAATGGAGCGGCGCGCGCAGGAGGTGATCGACCGCTGCTGGCAGCTCGGCGAGGCCAATCCGATCCTCTCGATCCACGACGTCGGCGCAGGCGGCCTGTCGAACGCCCTGCCCGAGCTCGTGCATTCGGCCGGCCGCGGCGCGCGCATCGAGCTGCGCGCGATCCCGGTCGAGGACACCGGCATGTCGCCGCGTGAGATCTGGAGCAACGAAGCGCAGGAACGCTACGTCTTGGCCGTTTCATCAAATAACCTCGATGTCTTGCGCGAGATCTGCGAACGCGAGCGCTGTCCCTTCGCCGTCCTCGGCACCGCCACCGCCGACCCTCGCCTGCTCGTCACCGACGCGAAGCTCGGCGAGAGACCGGTCGACGTCCCGCTCGAGCTGATCCTCGGAAGAGCGCCGAAGATGCTGCGCGACGTGAAGCGTCTGAAGCCCGCGCGCAAGCCGCTTCCGCTGGACAAGATCACGCTGCAGGCGGCGGCTTACCGCGTGCTGCAGCACCCGAGCGTCGCCGACAAGACCTTCCTCGTCGCCATCGGCGACCGCACGGTCGGCGGCCTGTGCGCGCGCGATCCCTTCGTCGGCCCATGGCAGGTGCCGGTGGCCGACTGCGCGGTCACGCTGGCCGATTTCCGGGGCTATGCCGGCGAGGCCTTCGCCATCGGCGAGCGCGCGCCGCTCGCGCTCATCGACGCGCCGGCGTCGGGCCGGATGGCCGTGGGCGAGGCGCTGACGAACATCGCCGCTGCGCCCATCGTTTCATTGTCGAAAGTAAAGCTGTCCGCCAACTGGATGGCGGCGGCGGGCTACCCCGGCGAGGACGCCGCGCTCTTCGACACGGTGCGCGCGGTCGCGCTCGAGTTCTGTCCGGCGCTCGGCATTTCGATCCCGGTGGGCAAGGATTCGCTGTCGATGCGCACCGCCTGGGACGGGAAGGAAGTGGTGAGCCCGCTCTCGCTCATCGTCTCGGCCTTTGCCCCGATGGAGGACGCGCGGGCCACGCTCACGCCGCAGCTTCGCACCGATTGCGGCGAGAGCGAGCTGGTCCTCGTCGACCTCGGGGAGGGGAAGAACCGCCTCGGCGGCTCGATCCTCGCGCAGGTGTTCTCGCAGCTCGGCGACCAGGCGCCGGACGCCGACCCGCGCCTTGTAGGGGCGTTCTTCGGCGCGATCCAGGAGCTGCGCCCGCAGCTTCTCGCCTACCATGACCGCTCCGACGGCGGCCTGTTCGCGGCGGTGTGCGAGATGGCGTTCGCCGGCCATTGCGGCGTCACGTTGAACCTCGACACGCTCACCTTCGATGCCGCGGCGGACGACGTCGACGCCTTCAAGAGGAACGCCGACGAGCAGCTCGCCGGGCGGCTGAACGACCTCGCGCTCGCGGCGCTCTTCAACGAGGAGCTCGGCGCGGTGCTGCAGATCCGCGCCGTCGACCGCGGGCGGGTGATGGACGTGCTGCGCAAGGCGGGCCTCGGCCACTGCAGCCACCTCATCGGCCAGCCCAACGCACGCGACGAGATCCGCTTCACTCGTAACAACCAAAGCGTGTTCAACAACAAGCGCGACCACCTGCAGCGCCCCTGGGCCGAGGTCACGCGCCGGATGCAGTCCCTGCGCGACAACCCGCAGTGCGCGCGCGAGGAGTACGACCGCATCATCGAGCAGAACGACCCGGGCCTCTCGCTCTCGCTCACCTATGATCCGAAGGAGACCTTCGGGGACCCGAAGGCGGTGTTCGTCGCCGCCGGCGCTCGGCCGCGCATTGCCGTGCTGCGCGAGCAGGGCGTAAACGGTCACGTCGAGATGGCCGCGGCCTTCGACCGCGCCGGCTTCGACTCGGTCGATGTGCACATGACCGACCTCATCGCCGGGCGCGCCACGCTCGCGGGCTTCAAGGCCTTCGTGGCCGGCGGCGGCTTCTCCTACGGTGATGTGCTCGGCGCGGGGCAGGGCTGGGCCAAGACCATCCTCTTCAACGCCCGCGCGCGCCGGGAGTTCGAGCGCTTCTTCGCCCGAGCCGACACCTTTGCCCTGGGCGCCTGCAACGGGTGCCAGATGCTCGCCGCGCTTAAGGAGCTGGTCCCCGGCGCCGCCGACTGGCCGACCTTCGTGCGCAACAAGTCCGAGCAGTTCGAGGCGCGCTTCGTGATGGTCGAGGTCACCCCGAGCCCGTCGATCTTGTTCCAGGGCATGGAAGGCAGCCGCATGCCCATCGTCACCGCGCACGGCGAGGGCCGCGCGCTCTTCAGGGACGGCGAGGCCGGCGCGCTCGTGTGCATGCGCTACGTCAACAACCGCGGCGAGCCTACCGAGGCCTATCCCTACAACCCGAGCGGCACGCCGCAGGGCATCACCGGCCTCACCACCGCCGACGGCCGCTTCACCATCGTCATGCCCCACCCCGAGCGCGTCTTCCGCACCGTGCAGATGTCCTGGGCCCCCGACCGCTCGGTCGAGGACTCGCCCTGGATGCGCATGTTCTATAACGCGCGCAAGTGGGTCGGGTAGCCGATTCATCTGGTCAGTCCACCAGATTCCGCCCTGAAGATCCTGCAATGTTTCAGAAGTGGAAAGTCCTTCCCGGTGTGGTTTTGGGGGCGATCCTCGCAGGCTGCTCGAGCGCTCCTCCTGCACGGTTGGCCGAGTGTCCGCAATCAGGTACTGCGCGTTTTCATTCCATACCGATTGCGTCTCGCAATGAGCATGAACAGGCCCGGCGCTTCTTGACGACGCCTCCAGAAGCTTGTGCTGTGTACGTCGTGCGTGAGACGGACTTCTGGACAGATCGAAGGGCAAGGAGAGTCGATGTTGTCCTCGCCCGGACTGGCTCCACGATTCCCCGCCTGCCGGCGGATCCCGCGATGCTGCCCTCGGTTTTCGGTGACCGTGTCTTGGAAATTCACGACAGTGTCTACGCAATGTGGGAGATCGCTCCCGGGGATTATCTGATGCATGCAATCTCGGTTGCGGGATACTTCGGCGCCTATATGGCGCAGGCGCAGGGAACTGCTGGAACAGCTATGGGGGTAGCTCGGGCGTTCACGTGTATTTCGGGCAGTGTGCTGTTCTTTGCGGTGGCAGATGCCGGCTTCCTGAACGCTCTTGTGCTGACGGACTTAGATCCGAGTGGCGGAAGGGAATATGTTCGGAACGCGCTGCGTTCAGGCGGGGTTAATGCCGGTGCTCCGGGATATCGGGATTGCGAGCTGAAGTGGGAGCCGAGGTAAGGTGCTGCCTGCCAGAAAGATCACGGTAGAAGTCTTGGTGAATCGCGACGTCAGAACCGCTTGGGATCGAGAACGACCTGCGAGTCGGCGGCCAGTTCAACTATCGCATGGAGTCCAGGGACGGATCCATGGGCTTTGACTTGTCGGCAAGTACGCCGAGATACGGCATCTCGAGCGAATC
>JBJMWH010000282.1:0-3371 GCA_045810245.1 Burkholderiales bacterium
CGACCCGGATTTCGAAAAAGGGGCCCTAGCGGCCCCTTTTTTCAACCGCAAGTAAGGAGTCTGCAAGGATGACCGAAATCAGCGCAGGACTGGTGAAAGAGCTCCGCGAGCTCACCGGCCTGGGGTTCATGGAATGCAAAAAAGCCCTCACCGAAACAGATGGGGACTTGAAAAAAGCAGAAGAGCTGCTGCGCATCCGAGGCAGCGCCAAAGCGAACAAGGCGGCGAGCCGGATCGCGGCTGAAGGCGTGATCGGTGCCTGGCTTTCAGCGGACACCAAGGTCGGGGCTCTTGTCGAGCTCAACTCCGAGACCGATTTCGTGGCGAAGAACGAGGATTTCATCGCTTTTTCGAAGTCGCTCGCGGAAATCGTCGCGACCCGCGATCCGAAGGACACGGAGGAACTGGGGTCGCTGGATCTGCTCGGCACAAAGGTGGAGGCAAAAAGGCAGGCCCTGGTGCAGAAGATCGGCGAAAACCTCTCGATCCGCCGCTTCAAGCGCCTGCAGGCGAAGGGCAAGCTCGCGCTTTATCTGCACGGCACGAAGATCGGCGTCCTGGTGGACTACGAGGGGTCGGACGAGGTCGGCAAGGACGTGGCGATGCACATTGCCTTTGCCAAACCCCAACATATGACGAAAACAGAAGTTCCGGCCGATGTCGTCGCGCGCGAGCGCGACATCCAGCTCGCGCGGGCGAAGGAATCGGGTAAGCCCGCCGACATCGCCGCCAAGATGGTGGAGGGCTCGCTGAACAAATTCCTGGGTGAGATTACGCTCATGGGCCAGCCGTTCGTGAAGGACGACAAGCAGACGGTGGAGAAAATGCTCGCGGCCAGGAAGGCGAAGGTCAACGGATATGCCTTCTTCGTCGTTGGTGAAGGCATCGAAAAGAAGGCCACCGACTTCGCGGCCGAGGTCATGGCGCAGGCCGGCAAGGCTCACTAGCGAGAAACAAGACCAAGGAGAAACAAGGCCGTGACGCCGAAATACAAAAGAATCCTCCTCAAGCTCTCGGGCGAGGCGCTGATGGGAGAGGATCCATACGGCATCAACCGGCAGACCATCCTGAACATCGTCTCCGAGGTGGCGCAGGTCTCGCGCCTGGGCGTCGAGATGGGCGTGGTGATCGGCGGCGGCAACATCTTCCGCGGCCTCGCCCCGGGCGCCGAGGGCATGGACCGGGCGACCGCCGACTACATGGGGATGCTCGCCACGGTCATGAACGCGCTGGCGCTCTCCGACGCCATGCGCCAGGCGGGAATCGCGAGCCGGGTCCAGTCGGCGCTCAACATCGAGCAGGTGTGCGAGCCCTATATCCGCGGCAAGGCGATCCGCTACCTGGAGGAGGGCAAGGTGGTGATCTTCGCCGCCGGCACGGGGAACCCGTTCTTCACCACCGACACTGCGGCGGCGCTGCGCGGCAGCGAGATGGGCGCCGAGATCGTTTTGAAGGGCACCAAGGTGGACGGCGTCTACACCGACGACCCCAAACGCAACCCGCGCGCGCAGCGCTACGCCAGGATCAGCTTCGACGAGGCGATCAACAAGAACCTCAAGGTCATGGATGCCACCGCGCTCACGCTGTGCCGCGACCAGAAGCTGCCGATCAACGTGTTCAACATCTTCAAGCAGGACGCCCTGCGCCGCGTCGTGCTGGGCGAAGATGAGGGCACCCTGGTTCACGTATGATGAGGTAACCATGGTCATTGCCGACCTGAAAAAAACAACCGACCAGAAGATGGACAAGAGCGTCCAGGCGTTCAAGGCGGACCTCGCCAAGGTGCGCACCGGGCGCGCGCACACCGGGATTCTCGACCACATCATGGTCGATTACTACGGCTCGCAGATGCCGCTCAACCAGGTCGCGAAGGTGACGCTGCTCGACGCCCGCACCATCGGCGTGACTCCGTTCGAGAAGAAGATGGCCGGGGCGATCGAGAAGGCGATCCGCGACTCCGACCTCGGGCTCAATCCCGCGGCGCAGGGTGAGACGGTGCGCGTGCCGATGCCGCTGCTCACCGAGGAGCGCAGGAAAGAGCTCATCAAGGTGGTGCGCCACGAGGCGGAGAACGCCCGCGTGGCGGTGCGCAACGCGCGCCGCGACGCGATCCACCAGCTCAAGGAGTCGCTGAAGAAGCACGAGGTGTCCGAGAACGACGAGCGCCGCGCCCAGGACGAGGTGCAGAAGATGACCGACCGGCATGTCGCGGATATCGACAGGCTGCTGGCAGAAAAAGAAAAGGAATTGCTGGCGGTATGACGAGCTCGACGCAGGAGATTCCCGCACATGGCGATGTGCCGCGGCACGTCGCCATCATCATGGACGGCAACGGCCGCTGGGCGAAGCGCCAGCACCTGCCGCGCATCGCCGGCCACCGCCGCGGCGTGGAGGCGGTGCGCGCCACGGTGCGCGCCTGCGCCGAGCGCGGCGTCGGCTTTCTTACCCTGTTCGCGTTCAGCTCCGAGAACTGGCGCCGCCCGGCCGAGGAGGTGGCGCTGCTGATGCAGCTGTTCCAGATGGCGCTCACCAACGAGGTCGAGAAGCTGCATCGCAACGGCGTGCGCCTCAGGGTCGTGGGCGACACGCGGCGATTCGACGCCAACATCCACCGCGCGATCGAGCAGGCCGAGCGGCTCACCGCGGGGAACCGCGGCCTCACGCTGAGCATCGCCGCGAACTACGGCGGGCGCTGGGACGTGCTCCAGGCGCTCAACGCGTATGTGAAGGCCAATCCCGGAGCTGCGGTAGACGAGGCTGGGCTGGCGCCGCACCTTGCGATGAATTACGCGCCCGAGCCGGACCTCTTCATCCGCACGGGCGGTGAGCGACGCATCAGCAATTTCCTGCTGTGGCAGCTCGCCTACACCGAGCTTTACTTCACCGACACGCTGTGGCCGGATTTCGACGCCGCGGCGCTCGACCTCGCTATCGCCTCGTATCGCAGCCGCGAGCGGCGCTTCGGCCGAACCAGCGAGCAGCTCGAAGCCGCGAAGCGGGCCGAGGTCGCCTGAAAGGCCAGCTCGCCGCAAGGATCGGCACGGCCGCGGTCCTCATCGCCGCGCTGCTCGCGGCGCTGTTCCTCCTTCCGCCGCGCGCGCTGGAGCTCGCGCTCGGCCTGATCCTGCTGTTCGCCGCGCACGAGTGGGCGCGCCTGTGCCGCCTCGAGCGCGCCGCGGCGCTCGCGTTTGCCGCCGCGGTGGCGCTCACGTTTCTCGCCGTGCAGCGCGCCGGCCTGCAGCAGGCGCTGTTCGCATTGAGCGCATTTTTCTGGGTGGTGCTCGCGCCGCTCTGGATGTGGCGCGGGGTGCAGCCGCGCCAAACGGTCTGGATCGGCGCCGCCGGCTTCGCGGTGCTGGTTCCCGCGGCCC
>JBJMWH010000283.1:0-5794 GCA_045810245.1 Burkholderiales bacterium
TTCACCGCGACGTTCGCCGGGATCAGCCCGGAGCACGTCGCACCCTTCATCGGTGCCCAGGTTCTGGGCGCGGCGCTCGGCGCGCTTGCCAACCATGTCCTGAGCGCGCACGGCTCCCACCGGACCTAGGTTCGCGTCGCACCGCTCCCCGCGAGCGCCTCCCTGTCGTCTTTTGGGAGGCCACGCATGCACAAAGTCATTTCTCGACGGCGGTCACGGGACCATCGGGTCCAATAATGCCGTCATACCAGAGGACGGCACCATTGGGAGATGACCTCAGGAACTGCGGGTCGAGGGCGGCGTATTGATCGGGGCTTCGGGGACTGCCGTTCATTCTGACCCACGAAAAGACGGCCACGGGTTGACCATCGATGTATGCAAGATCAAGCAACCGGCCTTGTACCTTTTCCGCGCTGTACCGGTACTTCACCAAGACAGTAGGTGCGAGCGCCATTAGGCTCCTCCAGTCGGAATCCCTGGGCGGAGTGGTCAGAAGGAGTCTGACCTGGCAGCGCGAAGGTAAGACGCGGCAGTACTCTGCTGCCGCTTTGAACCTTTGAGTGTGGACCCCGCCGATCTGGCGGTCTATCCGGGTTTTACGTCAGCCGTTGTCATGGACACACTACGCGAAGCGCAAGACTACTAATTGCCCACGGCGAGTCGAACCGCCATGCGCCGAAGCTGAGTCAGCGCCGGATAGCCTGGGCGAGGAGCTTGTTGGTCTGAGCGAGGCGCTCGACGAGGAAGCGGGCGACTGCCTTGTTGAAGGCGTTCTGGCAGGCGTCGGTGGCGGCGCGAAGGGCGGAGGCGCGGATCTCGACCATGGTCACCTTGCTGGTGGCGGTGACGGTGGTCGAACGGCGGGCGCCGCGGCGGGCGAAGTAGACCATCTCGCCGAAGCAGCCGCCGGGCTGGATCTTGGCGAGCTCGTTCTGTTCCAGCGTTACCGCGACCTCGCCCTTGACGAGGAGGTAGAAGGCCTCGCTCTCGTCGCCCTCGCGGATGATGACGGTGCCGGAGGCGACGGTGCTCCAGGTGGCGATGCGCACCACTTCCCAGAGCGCGACATCGCCGAAGTCCTCGAAGAACGCCATGTTGCGCAGCTCGCTGAACTTCTCCGAGTCGGTGACGGTGGCGCCGACGAGGCGCAGCGCCGTGAAGGCCTGGGAGAGCTCCTTGCCGAACTCGAGCCAGGAGCCGTAGCGCTCGCTCGGGTCCTTGGCCATCGCCTTCAGCACGATGCGGTCGAGCACCTCGGGGAGCTCGGGGCGCAGGGTCGCGGGGGCGGGCGGGATCTTGTGGAGGATGGCGTGGGCCATCGCCGCCTGGGTGGTGGCGTAATAGGGAAGCCGGCCGGTGAGCAGGCGGTACATCGTGACGCCGAGCGAGTAGATGTCGGTCTGCTGGGTGAGCGGCTCCATGCACACTTGCTCGGGCGACATGTACGCCGGCGAGCCGACGCCGGCGATCTGGGTCGTGGTGTGGCCGGGGCGGTGCTGGAACGACGCGCCGAAGTCGCTTACCTTGGTCTCGCCCTTGTCCGAGAGGAGGATGTTCCCCGGCTTGATGTCGCGGTGGATGATGCCGTGGGTGAAGGCGTACTCGAGGGCGCGGATCGACTTGAAGACGATCTCGACCACCTTGTGCAGCGGCAGCAGCGTCGACACGCGCGCGTGCGCCTCGAGCGTCGCGCCGGGCACGTACTCCATCACCAGGTAGCTGTGGTCGGGCTCGACCACGGCGTCGTAGATCTCGACGATGTGCGGGTGGGCGAGGCGGCCGGCGAGCGCGGCCTCGGCGACGAAGGCCTTGTGCTTCATGCGCTCGTCCTGCGGATCGGCGTCGCGGTCGAAGAGAAACACCTTGATCGCGACGTCGCGCCCGCTGAACGGGTCGCGCGCGAGGTACACCGAGCTGGTCGCGCCGCTGCCGATTTCGCGCAGGAGCGGGTATTTCCCCAGCTGCTCCTGCAACTCGAACTTCACCTCAGTTGACCACGGCTTCGAGGAACGTCGCGATCTGCTGCAGCAACTCGGCCTCCTGGTAGGGCTTGCCGAGGAACTGGTTGACGCCCAGGGCGGCGGCCTGGCTGCGATGCTTCTCGGCCGTACGCGACGAGATCATGATGATCGGGATGTCCTTGGTGCGCGGATCGCCGCGGACGTTCCGCGTGAGGTCGAAGCCGTCCATGCGCGGCATCTCGATGTCCACCAGCATGATCGCCGGCAGGGTCTCGCGCATCTGCTCGAGCGCCTCGAGGCCGTCCTTCGCCGTGACCACCTGGTAGCCCTCGCGCTCCAGCAGGCGGGTCGTGATTTTGCGCACCGTGAGCGAGTCGTCGACCACCATGACGATCGGCGCCACGCTCTCGGCCTTCTTGCCGCGTCCCGGGAGATGCGGCACCAGCGTGGTGTGCTCGAAGTCGGGCACGCCCGAGAGGGTACGGCGCGCGAGCACCACCGGGTTGATGAGGGGCACGATGCTGCCGTCCGGGAGCACCGTCGCGCCGCTCACCCAGGACATGCGGGCGAGCTGGGGCCCCAGGCTCTTCACCACGATTTCCTGGTTGCCCATGAGCTCGTCGACGTGCAGCGCGACGCGCTGGATGCCGCTCCTCAGGAGGAGCACCGAGTTGTAGGTCTGGAGCTCGGTCGACACGGACCCGCCGAACATGTGGGCGAGCGAGTGCAGCGGGTAGTTGCGGCCCTGGAACTCGACGCGCTTGGTCGCGTAGAGACCCGCCATTTCGTCGCTGCGCACGCGCAGCACCTGCTCGACCATCGCCGTCGACAGGGCGAAGAGGCCGCCGCCGGAGCGGATCAGCACCGCCTGCGTGACCGCGAGCGTGAGCGGCAGGTACACGGTGAAGGAGGTGCCCTGCCCGCGCACCGTGGCGATGTCGATCCGGCCGCCGATGGCGGCGATCTCGTTTCGCACCACGTCCATGCCGACGCCGCGGCCGGCGAGCTCGGTCACCGCCTCCGCGGTGGACAGGCCCGAGGCGAAGATGAGTTGGGCCTTCTCGGCGTCGGAGAGCTGCTGGCTCGCCGAGACGATGCTCTTGTCGATCGCCTTCTGGTGCAGGCGCTCCAGGTCGAGGCCCGCGCCGTCGTCGGAGAGGACGAGGGCGATCTCGTTAGCCTCCTGGCGCAGCGTGAGCACGATGCGGCCGGTCTCGGGCTTGCCTTCCTTGACCCGCGCCGCGGGCGATTCGACGCCGTGCGCAAGCGCGTTCCTCAGCATGTGCTCGAGTGGCGCGCTGATGCGCTCGAGGACGCTGCGGTCGAGCTCGACGTCGGCGCCCTCGATCTCGAGCTCGGCTTTCTTCTCGACCTCGCGCGCCGTCTGGCGCACCACGCGGTAGAGGCGCTCGTTCAGGGTGGAGAACGGCACCGCGCGCATGCGCATGAGCTGCTGCTGCACCTCGCGCGTGGTGCGCGTCTGCGCGAGCAGCGCCGCATCGGTCTCGCCCAGATTCTTGCCGAGCGCGGCCTGAATCGACGCGATGTCGCTCAAGCTCTCGACCATCAGGCGCGTCAGCTCCTGCAGGCGCGTATAGCGGTCGAACTCGAGCGGGTCGTAGTCGGTTTTCTTGTTGTCTTCCTGCACCGAGAGCTGCGACTGCATCTGACTGTCGGCCTGGATCTCGACCTCGCGCAGCTGCCCGCGCATGCGGCCGACCGATTCCGAGAGGTCATGCAGCGTCTGGCGGATGAGGCGCAGCTCCGCCTCCACCCGCGAACGCGCGATGGCGACTTCGCCCGCCTCGTTGATGAGGTGGTCGAGCGTGTCGGCGTTGACCCGCAGCATGGCCGCCGGCTGCAGCGGCGCGGCTTCGGCCACCTTCGAGCGCCCCTGGCCGGGGGCGGCGCTCGCGGGCGCCTCGGGCTCGGCCGGGCCGGCGCGCATGCGCTCGACGTCGGCCGAAAGCCGGTCCATCTTCTCCTCGAGCTCGCTGAAGAGCTCGGGCGGGAATGCATTCGCCTCGATCGCCGCCTCGAGGCGGCTTTCCATGAGGTGGGTCAGCTCGCCCAGCCGGATCGCGCCGGCCATGCGCGCGCTGCCCTTCAGCGTGTGCAGGCCGCGGCGCAGCGACTGCGAGACGTTGTCGTTGGCAGGGTTCGCCTTCCAGTCGCGCAGGTCCGCGCCGATGGCGGGAACGAGCTCCTGCGCCTCCTCGAGGAATATCGGCAGGAGCGCCTGGTCGAGGTCGTCGCGCAGCGCGCGCTTGTCCTTGTCCGATTCGTCGGATCGCGGCTCGGCAGGCGGGTTGACGTGCGGCGGCGCCTCGGCCTTGCGCACCGGGTCGGCCGCGGCCGGGGCGCTGGCCGCCGGCGCCCATTCCAGGCGCGCGGTCAGGGCCTTCAGGCGCCCGGTCTGGTCGGCGGGCTTGCTCGGGGCTTCGTGCCGCTCCATCGCCTCGGTCATCAGGCGCAGCCGCGCGATCGCAGCCTCGATCAGGCGCACGTCGCCGGCCTCGATGGTGTGCCGCGCGAACGGCAGCCATTGCTCGAGCGCCGCGGCAAGCTCCGCGATCTGGTGGAAGCCTGCGGTGCTCGAGCTGCTCGCCAGCGTATGCGCGGCGCGCATGAAGGATTGCGGCGTGTCCGCGCCCGGCGTGGCGCGCCACTCGGCGAGCCCCGCCTCGAGCGCCTCGACGTGCTCGGCGGCCTCCTTCATGTAGATGTCGAACATCGTCTGCGTGAGCGTGGTCGTGCCGATCGTCACCGTCGGCTCGTCGGGCGCCGGCGTCTCGGCGAAATCGAGGTCGATCACCGCCGGCTCGGGTGCCGCCGGCGCGACGCTGACCGGCTCGGTCGAGGCCGACTTCAGAGCGCGCGCGGCCGTGACCAGCTCGTCGGCCTGGATCTCGCCCTGCAGCGTCCCCTCTTGCAGCTGATGGAGCCACGCCGAGAACGACCCGCATGCGGCAGCGAGGAGATCGAGCAGCGCGGGCCTCGCCAGACGCTTCTCCTCCAGCCACAGGTTCATGAGCTGCTCGACTTCCCAGGCGACCTCGCCCAGGTCCATCAGGCCGACCATCCGGCCGCTGCCCTTGAGCGTATGGAAGCCGCGGCGGATGGTGGTGAGGGACTCGAGGTCGTCGGGCTGCTTGCGGCACACGGGGAGCGTGGCCTCGATGCGCTGCAGCACCTCGGCCGCCTCCTCCAGGAAGATGGCGAGCAGCTCGGCGTCGACCTCGGGGCGCGGCGCCGCCGCCGCCGGCTCGGGCCGGCGCTGGGCGTTCTCGAGCTTGATCGTCACATCGGCTTCGATCTGGGTGTCGATGGCCTCGACGCGCCGGCTGAAGCGCTGGAAGAAGAGGTCGAGCGCCTGGTCGCTCGGCTCGCGTCCCTGCACGCAGGGATTGAGGTAGAGGCCCACGCTGGAGAGGCCCTCGGCCACCCAGTCCATGCCCTCGGCGGCCTGGTCGGGCGCGGCGACGCTGCAGGCCGCGATCATGTTCTCGCAGATCGCGACGGCTTCGGCCGCGCGCTCGAACGCGAGCACCTTGAGCGCGCCGTGGACCTGGCGCAGGTACGCGCCCAGCCCGTCGAGACCTTCGCGCTTCGACGCATCGCGCGAGAACGAATCGAGCACCTGCTCGATGTGCTGCAGGTTGGAGAGCGCCTCGCGCGCCACCTGCGCGCGAAGCTGCAGCCCGCCCACCTTCTGGACGAGATCGGCGCGCAGCCCGGCGGGCGGCTCATTCGTCGACTTGCCCTTGGCGGAGTCGAGCAGCCAGCCGCCCATGATCACGATCTGCTGCGCGATGTCCTCCGGCGGGTTGCCG
>JBJMWH010000284.1:0-4099 GCA_045810245.1 Burkholderiales bacterium
TCGACGGCGCGGGAACAGGCAGCGTCGCTTCCATGCGGCGCACCTGAGCGCGGACCAGGCGCTGCATCATCTTCAGATCCCGCTCGCCGAGGCGTAGCGCGGCGTCGACCCAAAGGTCCACGATGCCGTCGAGCTCTTGCCGCGTGATCGGATGAATGAACTGGCGCGCGCGGTGCACGGCCTGCAGGCCGTTGCGGCGCTTCGCGTTCCGCGCGATCCAGTTGCGCACCGCCGTCTCGCCCTGACCATCGGTCGCCAGCACGTCGACTACGCCCATGCGGTGCAGCTCTGCCGCGGTCAGGATCTTTCCGGAGAGGATGAGATCTTCCGCGGCGCGCACGCCGATGCGCCGCGCGAGCAGGCTGCACGCGCCCATGCCGGGAAAGAGATTGAACAGAATCTCCGGCAGGCCCATCTGCGCGCTCTCCTCCGCGACGATGACGTCCGAGGAGAGCACGGACTCGAACCCTCCGCCGAGCGCGTCGCCCTGCACCAGCGAGATCGTCGTGATGGTGGGACATAGGTAGTTCTGGACGCGGCGATAGAGGTTGTCGATGCACAGCCGCGCGTACGCGGCGAGCGCGTCGCGATCCCGTGCCTTGATGAGCAGCATGAACAGACTCAGGTCGCCGCCCATGCTGAACACGCCCGGGGTGCGCGAAGCCGCTACGTAGCTGCTCACTTCGAAGGTTTCGCCGTTGACCTGCACGCGGCCGTTGTTCCCAGCGAAGGCTTCGTCATGCGCGGCGATTTCCCTCAGCATCCCGAGGCTGAAGCAAGGCGTGCCTTCCCTCGGATTCAAGTAGCCCCACAAGATTCCGGTCGACGGCTCGAACTCGGTCTGATACTGGGAGTTCGCGCTGCCATATGGGATGCAAAGACCTGCAGTGTCGCGGAGGTTGCTCATCGGTTTCTCCTTCCCCAGAAAGATCGCCCCTCGGGTCGGGGCAAGTTGATTCGGTCCGGAGCCGCTGCGCGGGGGAGCGGCGCTCCGGTACGTCCCGCATGCATTAAAACTAGGCGTGACAAATGTCGCAATCAGGGAGTCCCTGAGGTTGGCGTTTCCAGGCGCGGCTTCGGATTCGTGTAAATTACCTCGCAACCCCCCCTACCCATGTATGCAATAGTTTGCAAATCGGACGGATTTCCTATCTGCCGCCAGCTTCCCGGTGTTACGCCGGACCCTGTCGTCACTTGGAACACCGAGGTTGCGGCCAAGGCATTCATCGATTCAAAACGGGCCGACGCAGAGTTTGTGCCGGTGCAGCTCACCGACGAAGCGATGGATCGAATCGCGCGCGCGATGGGGTGCCCGGTCGAGGCGATCACCTTCGACCCCTATCCATCGTAAGCAGAGCTAGAACTTAAGGCTTAGAACTCAACGTTGTCGATGAGTCGAGTGCGCCCGAGGCGCGCGGCGCCGAGCACCACCAGCTCGCGCTCGCCGGCTCGAGGCGCCGTGAGATCCGCGCGGCGGCGCACCTCGATGTAGTCTGGCTCCCACCCGGCGGCGGCGAGCTCATCGAACGCCTGACGGCTGGTTGCTTTTCCGATCGAAACAGCTTGCAGCACACGATGCAGCCGCGGCGCTTCGACCCGCTCGGCCGCGGAAAGATAGGCATTGCGTGAGCTCATGGCGAGCCCATCGGCCTCGCGCACCGTCTCGCCGGCGATGATTTCGATTGGAAGATCGAGCTGGCGCACCATCTCGCGCACCACTGCGAGCTGCTGGTAATCCTTCTTGCCGAATACCGCCGCGGCCGGCTGCACGGCGTTGAAGAGTTTCAGGACAACGGTCGACACGCCGTTGAAGAACCCTGGCCGAAAGCGGCCTTCGAGCTGCTCTCCGAGCGGGCCCGGATGGACCATCACCGTTTGGGCCTGCGGATAGAGCACGTTCTCGGCCGGCGCAAAAACAAGCTCCACGCCCTCGGCATCGAGCAGGCGCCGGTCGTTGTCGAAAGTGCGCGGATAGCGCTCGAAATCCTCGCTCGGCGCGAACTGCAGGCGGTTGACGAAGATGCTCACCGCGACGGCGCGGCCGTGGCGCCGGGCGAGGCGCACCAGCGCGACATGTCCGGCGTGAAGGTTTCCCATCGTCGGCACCAAGGCAAAGGGCCCGAGCGCCGCGGCTGCACGCAGCGTGGAAAGGTCGCGCGCGATCTTCATCCTAGACTGAAGAACTCGCGCCGGCTGCGCATGGCGCGGATACGCGACACGAGGAGCTCGAAATCGCCGTCGCGCTCCACGAAATTGAGGTTCTCGGAATTCACCGTGAGCACCGGCGCTGCGCTGTAGTGATAAAAAAAGCGCGCGTAGCTGTCGGCGAGGAGAGCGAGGTACTCCTCGGAGATGCCGCGCTCGAACGCTGCGGCGCGCCGGCGCACCCGTTCGGCGAGCAGCGCGGGCTGCGCCTGCAGGTAGACCACGAGATCGGGGGCCGGCGCCTGCGGCCGCAGCGCCTCGTAGATCTTCTGGTACAGGGCAAATTCGTCGCCCGAGAGGGTGACGCGGGCGAACAGCAGGTCCTTGTCGAGAAGGAAGTCCGCGACCGTCGGCCGCGCGAACATGTCGGGCTGCTTGAGCGGCTCGATCATGCGCGCGCGCTGGAAAAGGAAGAAAAGCTGCGCCGGAAGCGCATAACGCGCCATGTCCTGGTAGAAGCGCGCGATGAAGGGATTTTCGCCCGGCTGCTCGAGCAGGAGATCCGCCGAGAACCGCGGCGCGAGGCGCCGTGCGAGACTGGTCTTGCCCGCGCCGACCGGTCCCTCCACGACCAGGTAGCGGAACCTATCCACGGAAGACGAAATAGACGGCACCCATGATGCACAGCGACGCCCAGAGATAGTCGAGCTTCACCGGCTGCTTCTTGTAGAGGATCGCAAAAGGCACGAACACGGCGAGCGTGATCGCCTCCTGCATGATCTTGAGCTGCGGCAGCGTGAGCGCGGTGTAACCGATGCGGTTGGCCGGCACCTGGAGAAGATACTCGAAGAGGGCGATGCCCCAGCTCGCTGCCGCGGCCGCCCACCACGGCCAGGCCGCGAGGTTCTTGAGGTGCGCATACCAGGCGAAGGTCATGAACACGTTGGAGGCGACCAGCAGCGCGGCCGAGACGAAGACCGGCGAGAACTGGGTCAATCGAGCTTCTCCACGCCCTGGTTCTTGCACTTTTCCAGCAAGGCCGTCGCCGAACCCCGTCCGGGAATCGCGATGTCCTGGGCAATCTCTACCAGCGGACGCAGCACGAAAGCGCGCTCGTGCATCCGCGGGTGAGGAATTTTCAATCCTGGAGTATCGAGGGCGGCATCGCCGAACAAAAGCAAATCCAGATCCAGCGTGCGGGGCGCATTGGCGAAGCTGCGTCGCCTCCCGTGTGCCGCCTCGATCGCCTGGAGCTCGGCAAGCAGCCGCTCGGCCGGCAGGCCCGTCTCCAGCTGCGCCACCGCGTTCACAAAGCTGGGCTGCTCGGCGTAGCCGAGCGGCGCCGAGCGGTACAGCGACGAAGCGCGCACTACGCGAGTATGCGGGATGGCATCGAGTTCCCGGAAGGCCTGCCGCACCGCGCGCTGCGCATCGCCCAGGTTCGCTCCGAGGCCGATGAACGCAGCGGTCACACCGCCTCGGGCGTCGCGGCCGCCGCGGGACCTTTCTTGCGCCGACGTCGCCTGCGCTTGCGCGGCCCGGTCTCGGGCAGCAGCATCGCCTTGCGCGACTCGGCGTCGGCGCTCTGGAATGCGCGCCACCATTCTTCGAGATCGGCCGCGACTTCGCCGCTCGCGGCGCGCAGGGCTAGAAAATCGTAGGCCATGCGGAAGCGCGGCACTTCGAGGAGGCGGAATGCGCGGCTGCCGGAGCGTTGCTCGAAGCGCGGCTGCATCGCCCACACCTCGCGCATCGTCGCGGTGAGCTTGCGGGTGATGGCGAGTTTCGCGCCCTGGGTGTCGAGCACTTCGTCCATCGCGCCTTCCAGGGCGGCGAGCGCACGCTCGCCCCTGGCTTGGCGCGCCTTCCATGCGGCGAGCACTTCGTGCCAGAGGAGGGCCGCGAACAGGAACGCTGGCGAAACCGGGCGCTCGGCGAGCACCCGCTCGTCGGT
>JBJMWH010000285.1:0-4741 GCA_045810245.1 Burkholderiales bacterium
ACAAGAACTTTTGGAAGAACGTGGCAAAAGTGTCCGCCGTGGTGGTGCTTCTCACAGCGGTCGCGGTACTCATGTTTTGGCTCGGGCGGTACAGGGCGACCCATTGATTGCCTTTGCGCTAAGCACACACGCTTTGAAAACTCCTAAGTCGGAACGCGGATCCTGAGCCGCGTGCCGCCGCGCGGGGCGCGGGCGACCTCGAACGAGCCGCCGATGTACGCGATGCGCTCGCGCATGCCCTTCAACCCGAGCGAGCCGGCCTTGGCGAGGTCCCCGGGCGCCATACCGCGGCCATCGTCCTCGACCTCGACCGCGAGGCTGCCGTCCTGCGCCTCGATGAGCACCCAGGCGCTCCTCGCCCCCGAGTGGCGCGCGATGTTGGTGAGCGATTCCTGGATCGCGCGGTAGATCGTGGTCGACACGTTCTTCGACAGGTGCTCGAGGCCGCCGTCGGCATTGATCTCGATGCGCGAGGCGATGCCGTAGCGCTTGCCGAAATCGTCCACCAGCCAGCTCGCGGCGTCGGCGAGGCCCAGGTCGTCGAGCATCATCGGGCGCAAGTCGGCCGAGATGCGCCGCGTCGAGCTCACCGTCTGGTCGAGGAGCCGCCCCATCTCCTCGAGCTTCGGCGCGGTGTCGCCGTCGTGCACGCGCTCGCGCAGCCACGACAGGTCCATTTTGAGCGCCGTCAGGAGCTGGCCGAGCTCGTCGTGCAGCTCGCGCGCGATGCGCGCCTTTTCGTCCTCGCGCGCCTCGAGCACGCGCGCCGAAAGCTCGCGCAGCTCGCGCTGCGAGGCGAGGAGCGCGTCCTCGGCCTGCTTGCGCACGCTGATGTCGCGCAGGATCACGGTGAAGGAGCGCCGGCCGTCCTCGAGCGCCTGGGAGATCGACGCCTCGATCGGGAACTCTTCCTGGGTGCCGGGCCGCTGCGCCCACAGCGTGGTCACGTCGCCCATGCGCCGGCTGGTGACGCCGGTGCGTCCGAACTCATCGATGTGGCCGCGGTGCGCGCCGCGGAAGCGCCCCGGGATCAGGCGGTCGAGGCCGGTGCCGATCATCTCCTCGCGCCGCACGCCGAAAAGCTGCTCGGCGGCACGGTTGAAAAGCACGATGTTCTGCGCCTCATCGGTGGTGATGATCGCGTCCATCGCGGAATCGACGATGGCGGCGAGGCGCGCCTGGCTCGCCTCGGTGCGCTGCTCGGCGACCAGGACCTCGCGCGCGGCGACGACGATGCCCGCGCCGATCACCAGCATGTCGGCGACCAGTGCAATGGCCAGGAGCCACGGCGCATCCATGCCGCGCATGAACGCCACCACGTTGGCGAAAAGCAGCGCGGCGATGACGGCCGTGCCGGCGATCATCACCGCGGGGTTATGGAGCAGCGTTCTTTTGACTGAAATCAAAGTTCGGCGGCCTCCCGCGTCCATAGTGCCCGCATGCACTATCCGGCATCAGACTTGGTCATCGACCCCGTCCTCATCCGCAGCTACGACGTGAGCGGCCCGCGCTACACCTCGTATCCGACGGCCGACCGCTTCGTCGAGGCCTTCGGCGAGCCGCAGCTCAGGCAGTGGCTCGCGAAGCGCAACATCGGCGGCATCAGCCAGCCGCTCGCCGTGTACGTGCATCTGCCCTTCTGCGATACGGTCTGTTATTACTGCGGCTGCAACAAGGTGGTCACCCGCGACCACTCGAAATCCGCGAAGTATATCAATTACTTGGAGAAGGAGCTGGTGCTCCTGGAGCCGATCCTCGGCACCGAGCGCGAGATCTGCGAGCTGCACTGGGGCGGAGGCACGCCGACGTTTCTCTCGCATGACGAGATGGCCCAGCTCGTCGCCTCGCTCGACCGGCGCTTCAAGCGAACTCAGCGCACGGAGTGCTCGATCGAGGTCGATCCGCGCAAGGTCGCGGCCGGCACGATGAAGTTCCTCGCCGGACTGGGGTTCAACCGCGTCTCGGTCGGGGTGCAGGACTTCGATCCCGCGGTGCAGAAAGCGGTCAACCGGATCCAGAGCGAGGAGGTCACGCGGCGCGTCACCGACGAGGCGCGCGCGGCGGGCTTTCGCTCCGTCAACTTCGACCTGATCTACGGTTTGCCCAAGCAGACGCTCGACAGCTTCAACCGCACGCTCGACCGCGTGCTCGAGCTCGGCCCCGACCGCGTCGCCCTGTACAGCTACGCGCACCTGCCGAAGCTCTTCATGCCGCAGCGGCGGATCGGGCAGGCCGACCTGCCCACGCCCGAGGCGAAGCTGCAGATCATGACGCTCGCGATCGGCCGGCTCACGCGCGCCGGCTATCTCTACATCGGCATGGACCACTTCGCGCGCGCGAGCGACGATCTCGCGCAGGCCCAGGCGCTCGGCCAGCTCAAGCGCAGCTTCCAGGGCTACTCCACGCACCTCGCCGACATCCTCGGCCTCGGCGTCTCGGCGATCGGCCAGCTCGGGCCGACCTACTACCAGAACGCGAAGGACCTCGACGGCTACTATGCCGCGCTCGACGCCGGCAGGCTGCCGGTCGTGCGCGGGATCGAGCTCACGCCAGACGACCTCGTGCGCCGCGCCGTGATTCAGGCGCTCACCTGTCACTTTCGCCTGTCGATCGAATCGATCGAGCTCGCGTATCTCGTCGACTTCCGCAAGTACTTCGCCGAGGAGCTCGCCGACCTGCGGCGGCTGGCGCGCGACGGCCTGGTCGAGCTCGAATCCGAATGGATCACCGTGACGCCGCGTGGCCGCCTGCTGGTGCGCGCGATCTGCATGGTGTTCGACCGCTACCTGCGCGAGCGCGAGGCTCGCGCAGCTTACTCGAAAGTCATCTGAGTTGGAGCTCGCTTTCCCCGCCGCCATGGCCGCCCTCGGGCTCGCCTCGGGCGTGCATTGCGCCGGCATGTGCGGCGGCATCGTTGCGGCTTTTTCCCTCTCGAAAGCGGACCGAAATCGGGAACAGCAAAATCGCAATCCGATTGCCCTGCGCTTGCTCCTCTTCAATGCCGGGCGGATCTCGAGCTACGCGCTCGGCGGCGCAATCGCAGGCGGGATCGGCTCGCTCGGCTGGTATGCCTCGGGTGGACAGGCGGCGCTCTCCGTCGTGGCGAGCGTCGTGCTGGGTCTCGTCGGCATGCACCTCGCCGGTCTGCGCGGGCCGATGCGACTGCTGGAAGGCTTCGGAATTCCGCTCTGGCGCCGCATCCAGCCGGTTGCGGCACGTCTCACGACTAGACAGGGAATTGCCCCCGCGTATGCAGCCGGACTCGCGTGGGGCTGGCTGCCCTGCGGCTTGGTTTACGGCGCCCTTGGCGCCGCGGCATTCGCCGGCAGTCCGGAGAAGGGCGCCGTCGCGATGCTGGCTTACGGCCTCGGCACCGCGCCGTGGCTTCTTGCCGCCGGCGTCGCGGCCGCGAAGCTGCGCGCCTGGATGGCGAACAGGCCGGTGCGCCTCGCGGTGGGCGGCACCGTGCTCGGCTTCGGCGTCTGGGGGCTAGCCCACGCCGGCGTTACCTATATCTGCTCGTAGGAGCCCATGATGAAAGAATCGATCGTCATCCTCAAAAGCGAGCACCGCTCGATCTCCGCGGTGCTGCTCGGCCTCAAGCACCTCGCGGAGATGGCGCAGGATCGGCGGGTGAAGCCGGAATTCGCGGTATTCCGTAGCATGATCCGCTATATCGACCAGTATCCCGAGCGGCTGCATCATCCCAAGGAGGACGAGCATCTGTTCGCGCGGCTCCTCAAGCGCTGCCCCGAGGCGCGCAGGCTCGTGGAAAGCCTGAAGGCCGAGCACGTGCAGGGCGCGCAGCTCGTGCGCGAGCTCGAGCGCAAGCTCGTATTCTTCGAGGAAGGCTGGCCCGAAGGCGCGGCCGAGTTCCTCGGCGCCGTCGACGCGTACGCGGACTTCCATTGGAAGCACATGCGAAAGGAAGAGCTCGAGGTCCTGCCGCTCGCGGAGAAGCACCTCACCGACGACGACTGGCGCGCGATCGACCGCGCCTTCGAGGCGAACGAAGACCCGCTGGCGAAGATCGAGGAGCGTGATTTCGGCAGGCTGTTCTCGCGCATCGCCACGCTGGCGCCGGCCCCGGTGGGCCTGGGCGACGCGTGGAAGCGGGTGTCGAACTAGCTCGCTATCGGCGAGCTGGCGGCAGGCCGGCAGGCGCGGCAGTAGCGCACGCCGGGATATTCGAGCAGCCTCGCGTATGGAATGTCGGCGCCGCAAGCCGCGCACACGCCGTAGTCGGGCGTGTGCAGCCGCGGCAGCTCGTCGGGTGCGCCGGCGCGGATCAGGCGCTCCAGATTTTCGCGTTGCTCGAGGGTGAGATAGCGGTAATGCATGGATTTTCTCAGCGGGTCACCAGGACCGGCAGCTTGGAGTGCGACAGCACTCGCGAAGTCTCGCTGCCAAGGAGGAGTCCGCCGATCGCGCCGCGCCCGTGCGAAGCCATGGCGATGGCGTCGCACTTCGCCGCGCGCGCGGCGCGCAGGATGCCGGCATGCGGCCGCTCGGACGTGACGATGCGTGTCTCGCACGCCACGCCCGCGCTCTTGGCCTCGATCTCGACTGCCGCAAGCGCCTTCTTCGCCGCCTTCAGGGACTGCTTCTTGTAGTCCACGGGGGACATGCCCGGGACGTAATAGACCGCGATCTCGCCGTAGACCGCCGGCCGGTAGGGCGGCACCACGTAGACCCCGGTGACCTTGGCACCGAGGCACTGCGCGAGCCTGACGCCCGCGCG
>JBJMWH010000286.1:0-6069 GCA_045810245.1 Burkholderiales bacterium
CCGAAAGCGTCTGCAGCAGAAGCGTGGACTTGCCGATGCCCGGGTCGCCGCCGAGGAGAACCACCTGCCCGGCGACGAGCCCGCCGCCGAGGGCCCGGTCGAGCTCGGAAACGCCGGTCGGCACGCGCTCGAGCTCGCGCGCCTGGATCTCGTGCAGCGCGACCGACGCCGCCGCCGCACCCGCGTAGCGGTGCGAGGCGGCCTTCTCGACCACCGTTTCCGAAAGCGTGCCCGCGGCACCGCAGGATGGGCAGCTCCCGAACCATTGCAGCGCGCTCGCGCCGCACTCGGCGCAGAGGTATGCGGTTTTTGCTTTGGCCACTAAGGAATTTCCAGGACCGGAACGCGTGCAGTGAGCTTGGTAAAAAGCTCGTAGCTCAGCGTGCCCGCCGCGGCGCCGACTTCGTCCGCCGACAGGCCTTCGCCCCAGAGCGTCACGGGCGTGCCCACGCCCACCCCGGGGTGCTCGCTGACGTCGATTGCGATCATGTCCATCGATACGCGTCCAACGGTGCGCGCGCGCTGCCCGTTGACGAGCACCGGCGTGCCGCTGGGCGCATGGCGCGGATAGCCGTCGGCGTAGCCGCACGCCACCACGCCGATGGTCATCGCCTCGCCTGCCTCGTACGAGAACCCGTAGCCCACGCGCTCCCCACGCTGCAGGCGCCGCACCGAGATGAGCTCCGAGGCGAGCGTCATGACGGGCTTGAGCCGGAACGAGCTGGCTTCTCGATCCGAGAACGGCGAGCAGCCATAGAGCATGATTCCCGGGCGCACCCAATCGGCCGCGGTCTGCTTCGAGAAGCGCAGCAGCGCGGCCGAGTTGGCGAGCGAGCGCGGCGCCGGCCCGAGCGGCGCGACCATCCGCTCGAACGCCGCCAGTTGCTCGGCGACCCCGCGAGGACCGTCGGCGTCGGCGAAATGGGTCATCAACGTCACGCCGCGCACCCGCGGGTTCGCGCGCAGTGCCTCATAGGCGCTACGCAGGCCCGCGGCATCGAACCCGAGCCGGTTCATTCCGGTGTTCGCCTTGAGATACACGTCGATCGCGCCGCCCGGCTCCACCCCGGCGAGCATTTTCACCTGCTCGGCGTTGTGGATCACCGGCGTGAGCATGTGCCGGCCGAGGAGCGGTACATCGAGCGCCTGGAACACGCCCTCGAGCATGAGGATCGGCTTGCGCGCGCCGAGCGCACGGAGCCGGGCGGCCTCCTCGAAGTCGAGCACCGCGAAGCCGTCGGCCGCGCCGAGCGCGCGTGCGGCGCGCTCCACGCCGTGGCCGTAGGCGTTGGCCTTGAGCACCGCCCAGAGCTTCGCCGCGCCCGCATGGGAGGCTGCAACCTTTAAATTGTTTGAGAAAGCGCTCGCCGAGATCAAAGCGCGGATCGGCCGGGGCATTTCACCTTATTGTGCTATAAAGCCCCGCGCCACAAAAAGATCAATCATTCCAGGGGGAAGGCAAAAAGTCTCGGCTTGATGGACGGATGAATTCCGGCTTCTACATCATCATGGCGGCGCAGTTTTTCTCGTCGCTCGCGGACAATGCCCTGCTCGTCGCGGCCATCGCGCTGCTGATGCAGGCCGACAGCCCCACCTGGCTCACGCCCTACCTCAAGTTCTTCTTCGTCGTCTCCTACGTGGCGCTCGCGCCGTGGGTGGGCGCCTTTGCAGACCGCCTGCCCAAGGGCCAGGTGATGTTCATCGCCAACACGGTAAAGATTCTCGGCTGCGTCACGATGCTCTGGGGCGCCCATCCGCTGCTCGCCTACGCCATCGTCGGCCTGGGCGCCGCGGCGTATTCGCCGGCGAAATACGGCATCCTCACCGAGTACCTGCCGCACCGCAAGCTCGTGATCGCCAACGGCTGGATCGAGGGCCTCACCGTGGCCTCGATCATCCTCGGCACGGTGCTCGGCGGCGTGCTGATCCACGTCAAGGTGTCCGGGGTGCTGCTGCACTTCGATTTCCCGTTCATCGAGACGCCGGTCGACACGCCGGCCGAAGCGGCGATCTCGATCATCGTCGGGGTGTACGCCATCGCGGCGCTTTTCAACCTGAAGGTGCCCGGTACCGGCGTGACGCTCAAGCCGCTGCCCGCGCATCCCTGGTTCACGGTCAAGGATTTCTCGCGCTGCGTGGCGCACCTGTGGAAGGACCGGCTTGGGCAGATCTCGCTCGCGGTCACGACGCTCTTCTGGGGCGCCGGCGCGACCCTGCAGTTCATCGTCATCGAATGGGCGCGCGCGACGCTCAACTTCGACCTCTCCAAGGCCGCGATCCTGCAGGGCGTCACCGCGGTGGGCATCGCGCTCGGCGCGGTGCTCGCCTCGGTGTGGGTGGCGCTCGACCGCTCGGTGCGCGTGATTCCGCTCGGAATCGCGATGGGCCTCGTGGTCATTGTCATGAACTTCGTGACCGACGTGAGAATCGCGGTGGTGCTCATGGTGCTGATCGGCGCGCTGGCGGGATTCTTCGTCGTGCCGATGAACGCGCTGCTGCAGCACCGCGGCCACCACCTCGTCGGCGCCGGCCGCTCCATCGCGGTCCAGAACTTCAACGAGAACACTTCGATCCTGATGATGATCGCGCTCTACTCGCTCTTGCTGAGCCGCGGCTACTCGATCTACTTCGTGATCACCGCCTTCGGCCTCTTCGTCTCCGGCACCATGGCGGCGGTGCAGGTGTGGTACCTCTACAACCGCCGGACCCACCGCGCCGACGTCGAGCGCCTGCTCGCCTTTGCGAGGGCCGAAGACCCTCACCATAAGTAGCTTCTCAGAGAGAAGCCATCGTTTTACGCGCGAACACGAGATCGGCCCAGGCCTTCGCCTTGTCGGGGAGATTCCTCAGCAGGTAAGCCGGGTGGTAGGTGACGATGCACGGACGGCCGGCGTAGCGGTGAAGGCGCCCGCGCAGGCTCGCGATGCTGGCGTCGGTCTCGAGGAGCGTCTGCGCCGCGAAGCGGCCCATGGCGAGGATGAGCTTCGGGTTCACCAGCTCGATCTGGCGCAAGAGGTGCGGCGAGCACTGCGCCACTTCCTCGGGCTCGGGGTTGCGGTTGCCGGGCGGCCGGCACTTGAGGACGTTGGCGATATAGACGTTGTTCCTTCGGTCCAGGCCGATGGCGGCGAGCATGTTGTCCAGGAGGCGCCCGGCCTGGCCGACGAACGGATCGCCGAGGCGGTCCTCCTCGGCGCCGGGGGCCTCGCCGATCAGCATCCACTCCGCGCGCGGATCGCCGACGCCGAAGACCGTCTGCGTGCGCGTCTTGTGCAGGCCGCACTTCACGCAACCCGAGACGATCTGCTTGAGCTCGATCCAATCGCTCGCGGGCTCCATGGAAGGCGGCGCGGCGTTCGCTTCCACCGGGAGCCTCTTCCTGAGACGCCAGACGGGCGCGAGGCCCATCTCGGCGAGGATCCATTCTCGCCGCCCCATCAGAGCTCGACCGTGTACACGAGCGCGTCCTCGCGTCCGAAGCGCGCGGGATAGTAGCCGCGCCGCACGCCGACGCTGCGGAAGCCGAAGCGCGCATACAACGCCTGGCCCGCGGCATTGCTCGGCCGCACTTCGAGGAACAGGCTCCTCGCGCCGCGTCGGCGCGCGAGCTCGAGCGCCTCGCGCAGCAGAGCACTGCCGTGGCCCTTGCGCTGATGGCGCGCAGCGATCGACAGATTGAGGAGGTGCGCCTCGCCCGCCGCCACCATCAGGATGAAGTAACCGAGGAGCTCGCCTGCGAACCGCCAGGTGCGGCAATCGTAGGCCGCGCGCAGCGAGTCGCTGAAGTTGCCGCGCGTCCAAGGATGTGTGTAGAGGGCGTTCTCGATCTCGAGCACCTCGACGAGGTCCTCGTGCCGCATCGCCTGAAGCCGGGGGGCGTCTTTGAGGACGGCGCTCAACGGCCAAGCTCCGCCTTCGTGAAGGCGACCTTGTCGCGCACATAGACGGGCGCCGCAAGCGCGGCGTCGACGCCCTCGCCCGCAGCGAGGCGCGGCGCGGCGAGGCGCGCCACGGCCAGGGCGGTGGGATGCACTTCCGGCAGCACGGTCTTCAATCCAAGGTTTCCGTACACCGCGAAGCCGTTGCCGGCGCCGATCCAGTCTCCGGGCGGTACCTCGACGGCGGCCGGCGCGGCACAGCGGGCGGGGATGACTTCGCGCCAGCGCCCCTCCCCGCGGTCTTCGCGTTGCAGCGCCGCATAATACACTTCGCGCATCCGCGCATCGATGCAGGCGACGACGCGCGTCGCCCCCGCTTCTTCGGCGAGCGCTTCGAGCGTCGATACCCCGAGCACCGGAATGCCGCGGGGAAAGGCGAGCCCCTGCGCGATGCCGCAGGCGATCCTCAGGCCGGTGAACGACCCGGGACCGGCGCCGAAGGCGACCGCATCCAGCTCGGCCACGGTTAAGTTGGTTTTTTTCAAAAGACTTTCAAACATGGGAAGGGCGAGCTCGGAGTGGCGGTTGCCGGCGCGCCGCTCCGCGCCCGCCATCTCGCCGTCGCGCCAGAGCGCGACGCTGCACCACTCGGTCGAGGTGTCGAGCGCCGCGAATCGCATGGCCAATTCTATATACTGCCGGCATGAAAGAGCACCTCATCGCGGTCATCCCCGGAGACGGCATCGGACGCGAAGTGATTCCCGAAGGCGTGCGCGTGCTGGAAGCCGTCGGCGCGAGGCACGGCCTGCGCTTCACGTGGAAGGAATTCCCGTGGAGCTGCGACTGGTACAAGGCGCACGGCCGCATGTGTCCCGACGACGCGCCCGACATCCTGCGCAAGTTCGACGCGATCTATTTCGGCGCGGTCGGCAATCCGGCGCTGGTGCCCGACCACATCGCGGTGTGGGGCCTGCTCATCAACTTCCGCCGCTGGTTCGACCTCTACGTGAACCTGCGGCCGGTGCGCCTGTTCGAGGGCATGCCCTGCCCGCTCGCGGGCCGGAAGCCCGGCGACATCGACTACGTCGTGATCCGCGAGAACACCGAAGGCGAGTACGGCAACGTCGGCGGCCGGATGTACGAGGGGACCGAGCGGGAAGTCGTCACCCAGCTCGCCACGTTTTCCAGGAAAGGCACCGACCGGATCCTGAAGTATGCGTTCGAGCTCGCCCGCAAGCGCGGCAAGCACCTCACCTCGTGCACCAAGTCGAACGGCATCTCGATCACCATGCCGTACTGGGACGAGCGGGTTGCCGCGATGGCGAAGAGCTATCCCGACGTGAAGACCGACCAGTACCACGTCGACGGCCTGACGATCCAGATGGTGCTCAACCCCGATCGCTTCGACGTGATCGTGGCTTCGAATCTGTTCGGTGACATCCTCTCGGACCTGGGCCCGGCCACCGCGGGCACCATCGGCATCGCCGCCTCGGGCAACATCAATCCCGAGCGCACCGCGCCCTCCATCTTCGAGCCGGTGCACGGGTCGGCGCCCGACATCGCGGGCAGGAAGATCGCCAATCCGCTCGCCACGATCTGGTCCGGCGCGCTGATGCTCGAGCATCTCGGCCACCTCGAAGCCGCGGCCGATATCCTGCGCGCGATCGAACGCGTGATCATCGAGGGCCCGCACACGCCGGACATGAAAGGCAAGGCGAGCACGAGCGAGCTCGGCGGCGCGGTCGCCGAGGCGATCCGCAGCCAGTCTCGCAAAGCCGCTTAGGCGTCCGCTGCGGCGGCTTGGTTCCTAGATAACGTGGTTGACGCTGAAGGTCGTCTCGATCGGCCTCGCGCCCTTGCGCACGATCGTCACAAGGACCTGGTACTTGCCCGACCAGGCGAAGTCGAACACCTCGCTGTAGTCCGGGTAGCCGGCTGTCACCATCGGCATCAGCACCTTCTTCTGTACCACGCCTTTCGGGTTCTTCACCTCGATCGACACCTGGGCGTCGCCCACCCGGGCGCCGCCTTTCTGCTCGGCCAGGCTCACCAGGATGTGCTGCGAGCCGGGACCGTGGCCGCCCTTGTGGACGCCGTGCTGAGCGTCTGTGTGCTCGGCATCCATGGCATTGACGATGCCGATGTTGACCACCAGCCCGCTCACGACCTTCTGCGACTGTGCGCACACGGG
>JBJMWH010000287.1:0-14313 GCA_045810245.1 Burkholderiales bacterium
AGCTCACCGGCGATCGTCTCGCGCGGCGCGAACGCGATGGCATGGACGAGGCCGTCGAGCCCATCCCAGCGGCTTCTCAGGTTTTCGAAAAGAGATTGGATCTCCGCATCGCTCGTGACCTCGCATTGCAGCGCGATGCTCGAGCCGAGCTCGCGCGCCATCTCCACCACGCGCTCCTTGAAGCGCTCGTTCTGGTAGGTGAGCGCAATCTCGGCGCCCTCGCGCCGCGCCGCCTTGGCGATGCCGTAGGCGATCGAGCGGTTGGAGAGCACGCCCGTCACCAGGATTTTCCTGCCCGCAAGGAACCCCATGCATTTGATTATACTGGTCGCTTGCGCGTCTTCCTGATCCTCCTCGCGGCGTTCTCGGCGCTGGCCAGCGGATGCGGCGAGGTCTGGAACGACCCCTATCCAGCCGCCGAGCGCGGAAAGAACATCCTTTACGCGAGCTTCGTCTCGCGGCCGAAGCACCTCGACCCGGTGCAGTCCTACACCGAGGACGAAGCGCAGTTCACGCAACAGGTGTACGAGCCTCTGCTCCAGTACCACTATCTCAAGCGCCCGTACGAGCTGATTCCGCTGACCGCCGTTGACGTCCCGAAGCCGCGCTCGATCGAAGGCGGCAAGTACACCGTTTACGAGATCCGCATCCGGCCCGGTATCCGCTACCAGCCGCACCCCGCTTTCATACCGGGAAATCTTTCTCTCCCCGAGGGAAAGATCAACGCGTTAAAAAGCCCGTATCAGCTTGCCACCGGCACGCGCGAGCTCGTGGCGGACGATTACATCTACCAGATCAAGCGCCTCGCCCATCCGCGGCTGCACTCGCCGATCTTCGGCCTGATGGCCGAGCACATCGTGGGCATGGCCGAATTCGCCAAGGAACTGAAGAGCGCCGATCGCAGGCAGGGCTGGCTCGATCTCAGAAAACTCGCCCTGAAAGGAGTGGAACGCGTCGATACGCACACGTTCCGCGTGACCCTGAACGGCACCTACCCGCAGTTCGTCTACTGGCTCGCCATGCCGTTCTTCGCGCCGGTTCCCTGGGAAGCCGATCGGTTCTTCTCCCAGACCGGGATGGAGCAGAAGAACTTCACCCTCGACTGGTGGCCGATCGGCACGGGCGCCTACATGCTGACGGAGAACAATCCGAACGCGCGCATGGTGCTCGAGCGCAACCCGAATTTCCACGGCGAGGTGTATCCGGCGCAAGGCGAACCCGAGGACGCCCGGGCCGGCCTGCTCGCCGACGCCGGCAAGCCGCTGCCCTTCATCGACAAGCTGGTGTTCAGCCGCGAGAAGGAAGGGATTCCGTACTGGAACAAGTTCCTGCAGGGCTACTACGACACTTCGGGTATCGGCTCGGACCAGTTCGACCAGGCGGTGCGGGTGTCGATCGAAGGCGATACCAACGTGACGCCCGAGATGGAGGCAAAGGGCATCCGCCTTTCCACGTCGGTCGAGACGACGATCGGATACATCGCGTTCAACTGGCTGGATCCGGTCGTCGGCGGACAGAAAGGAGGAGAGTCAGCGGAAAGGGCGCGGAAACTGCGGCATGCGATCTCGATTGCCTTCGACGTGGAGGAGCAGATCACGATCTTCGCGAACGGCCGCGGCATCCCGGCGCAGGGACCGATCGCGCCGGAGATCTTCGGCTACCGCGAGGGCCGGGAAGGCATCAACCCGGTGGTCTACGACTGGGTCGACGGCAAGCCTGAGCGCAAGTCGATCGAGGTGGCGAAGCGGCTGCTCGCCGAGGCCGGTTATCCGGGCGGGCGCGACGCCAGGACCGGCCAGCCCCTGGTCATCTACTTCGACACGGTGGTGCGCGGCGCCGGCGACAAGGCGTCCTTCGATTGGATTCGCCGGCAGTTCGAGAAGCTCTCGATCCAGCTCGTGATCCGCGACACGGATTGGAATCGCTTCCAGGAGAAGATCCTCAAGGGAGACACGCAGACGTTCCGACTGGGCTGGAACGCCGATTACCCGGATCCCGAGAACTTCCTGTTCCTGCTGAACGGGCCGCAGAGCCGTGCCAAATCGCAGGGCGAAAATGCGGCGAACTACACCAATCCGGAGTTCGATGCTCTGTTCGAGAAGATGAAGAACATGCCGAACTCGCCCGAGCGCCAGAAGATCATCGACCGGATGGTGGACATCGCGCGCACCGACGCGCCGTGGATCTGGGGCGTGAATCCCAAGAAATACAGCCTGCGCCATTCGTGGATCGCCAACGACAAGCCGAACACCATGGCGCGCAACAACATGAAGTATCTGCGCATCGACCCGCAGAAGCGGGCCGAGCTGCGCGCCGCATGGAATCGACCGCTGCTCTGGCCGCTCGCAATCATCATCGCGGTTCTGGTGATCTTCAGCCTGCCGGCTCTGGTGAGCTACCGGCGCCGCGAGCGCATGGCCGCACGGCCCGCGTGAAGACCGAGGGCTAGATGCTGGCCTACGTCGTGCGCCGGGTGCTGTACGCGATGCCCCTCCTGATCGGCGTGAACCTGATGACGTTCATGCTGTTCTTCGTCGTGAACACGCCCGACGACATGGCGCGCATGCAGCTCGGCACCCGGCGCGTCACACCCGAGGCGATCGAAAAGTGGAAGGCCGAGCAGGGCTATGACAAGCCGCTCCTGTGGAACTCGGCGGCGCCCGGCCTCGCCAAAGCGACGCGCACCATCTTCTTCGAGCGCTCGGTACGCCTGTTCGCCTTCGATTTCGGCCTGTCGGACGACAAGCGCGACATCGCCAGCGAGATCAGGACCCGGATGGGGCCGAGCCTGGCGCTGGCCTTTCCGGTGATGCTGGTGGGCCTCGCGCTGAACATCACCTTCGCCATGTTCATGGCGTTCTTCCGCGCCACCTACCTCGACTTCTGGGGCGTGGTGCTGTGCGTGGCGATGATGTCGATCTCGACCCTCTTCTACATCATCGGCGGCCAGTACGTGGCTTCGAAGCTGTGGCATCTCGTGCCCATCTCGGGCTACGACGGCGGCTTCGATGCGGTGAAGTTCCTGCTGCTGCCGGTCCTGATCGGCGTGGTCGGCGGCATCGGCTCGGGTGGACGCTGGTACCGGACGCTGTTCCTCGAGGAGATGGGGCGCGACTATGTGCGCACGGCGCGGGCGAAGGGGCTCGCCGAGTCGGTGGTCCTGTTCCGCCACGTGCTGAAGAACGCGATGATTCCGATCCTCACGGGCGTCGTGGTGGTGATTCCGCTGCTCTTCATGGGCAGCCTCCTGTCCGAGTCCTTCTTCGGCATCCCGGGGCTGGGCAGCTACACGATCGATGCCATCCAGGCGCAGGACTTCGCCGTGGTGCGCTCGATGGTGTTCATCGGCTCGGTGCTTTACATCCTGGGGCTGCTGCTCACCGATATCTCCTACACGCTGGTCGATCCGCGGATCAAGCTGCAGTAATGGCGTTCCTTCCGTTCGCTCTGTATACCGACGTGTTGCTGTGGCTGCTGCTCGCGGCGGTCGCGGCGTACGCATGGTATTGCGCGCGCCGCCCGCATCTCCGCGTGCCGTGGGAGCGCGTGTTCCGCTCCAAGGCCGCCGTCGTGTCCGGAGTGATCGTGGCCTGCTATCTCGCGATCGGCATCCTGGACTCGCTGCACTACCGGCCGCGGCTCCAGGGATCCGCAACCGGCGGCGCGGTGTACTCGATCGAGGCGCTTTCGGTCCTCGATCTCGCGCTTTCGCATCTGCGCGAGCGCCGCGAGCGCACGTACTCCGCGCCGCTCGCCACGCGCCTTTACTCCCGCGAGCAGATGGAGGTCGACGGCAAGACGGTGCGCGATTTCCCCAGGCTCAGGTACGGCGGCGCGCATCTCAAGGACGAGGGCGAGCTCGCGACCGATATCGCGCTGCGCATCGGAATGGGGCTCCTCGCCGCGGCGGTCTTGGCAGCGTCGATCGGCCTCTGGGCCAGGCGCCTGAAGCGGCGGATTCCCGCGGTGCCGTGGCTCGCGGGCGGGGTGACGCTCGCGCTCGTCCTCGCGATCGCCTTGCCGGTCGCTTTCCTCGCCCAGCACTACCACGTCTTCGGCACCGACAAGGTCGGCCAGGACGTCCTCTACCAGGCGCTCAAGTCGATCCGCATCAGCCTCGTCATCGGCACCCTCACCACGCTGGTGCTGCTGCCGGTCGGCATCGCGCTCGGCATCATGGCGGGTTACTTCAAGGGCTGGGTCGATGACGCGATCCAGTATCTTTACACCACGCTGAATTCGATCCCGGGCGTCCTCCTCATCGCCGCCGCGGTGCTCATGATGCAGGTCGTCATCGATCGCAACGCCGACTGGTTCCCGACCACGGCGCAGCGCGCGGACTTTCGCCTGCTCATCCTGTGCGCCATCCTCGGGCTCACCAGCTGGACCGGCCTCGCGCGCCTGCTGCGCGGCGAGTCGCTCAAGCTCTCGCAGCTCGAGTACATCCAGGCGGCGCACGCCTTCGGGGTGCCTGATTCCCGCGTCCTCACGCGCCATATTCTTCCCAACGTGGCGCACATCGTCATCATCGCCACGGTGATGGATTTCTCGGGATTCGTGCTCGCCGAGGCGGTGCTGTCGTACGTCGGCGTGGGCGTCGATCCCGCCACCACCAGCTTCGGCACCATGATCAACGCCGCGCGCCTGGAGATGGGCCGCGAGCCGATCGTCTGGTGGTCGCTGGCCGCGGCCTTCGTCTTCATGTTCGCGCTGGTGCTCGCCGCGAACCTGTTCGCCGACGCGGTGCGCGATGGCTTCGATCCGCGGGTACGCATGGGCTTTGTTCCCGCATGACCCCTGTCGAGCGAAAACCCCAAAAACAGGGACAGACCACGTTTCTGTTTTTGGTTCTATGACCGCCGCATTGAAGATAGACGGACTCCGGACCGTCCTCGACACGGCCGCGGGCAAGGTGCGTGCGGTGGACGGGATCGAGCTCGAGCTGCGCCGGGGGGAATGCTTCGCGCTGGTCGGCGAGTCGGGCTGCGGCAAATCGATGACCGCGCTCTCGATCATGCGCCTGCTGCCGGAAGCCGGCCGCATCGCGGGCGGGCGCGTCGAACTCGACGGCCTGGACCTCCTCGGGCTGCCCGAGGCCGCGATGCGCGCGGTGCGTGGCAAACGCGTGGCGATGATCTTCCAGGAGCCCTCGACCGCGCTCAACCCGGTCCTCACGATCGGGCGTCAAGTTTCGGAAGTCATCGAGCGCCACGCCGGCACCCGAAACAACAAAACCAAAGTATTGGACCTGCTGCGAGCGGTTGGAATCCCAGACCCCGAACGGCGTTTCGAGCAGTATCCGTTCGAGCTCTCCGGCGGCCTCAAGCAGCGCGCGATGATCGCGGGCGCGCTCGCGGTCGATCCCGAGGTGCTGATCGCGGACGAGCCGACCACCGCGCTCGACGTCACGATCCAGGCCCAGATCCTGGATCTCCTCGCCAGGCTCCAGGCCGAGCGCGCGATGGCGCTGCTCCTCATCACGCACGACCTCGGCATCGTCGCGCGCATGGCCCACCGGGTCGCCGTGATGTACGCGGGCGAGATCGTGGAGCTCGCCGAGCGCGGCGATTTCATGCGCGCGCCGCAGCATCCGTATTCGCAGAAGCTTTTCGCCGCGCTGCCCTCGCCGCAGCGCCGCGCGGGCGAGCTGGCGGTGATCCGCGGCCACGTGCCGCCGCTCAACCGGACCTTCGAGCACTGCCGCTTCGTAGAGCGCTGCGATTTTGCGTTCGACCGGTGCCGGGTCGAGGCGCCGAGACTCCTCGAGCCGCTGCCCGGGCACCTCGCGCGCTGCCACCTGCGCGAGGCCGGACCAGCCGACGCGCGGAGCGTGCCGCAGCATTCCGTCGAGCACGCCCCGGCCACCCAGGCGGGCCCGGTGCTGCTCGAGGTGCGCAACCTCAAGGTGCACTTTCCGATCCGCAAGGGCGTCCTCCGGCGCGCGGTCGGCCACGTCAAGGCGGTCGACGGCGTGTCATTCGAGCTGCGCAAGGGGCGTACGCTCGCGCTGGTCGGCGAATCGGGCTGCGGCAAGACCACGACCGGGAAGGCGATCCTGCAGCTCATCGCGCCCACGCAGGGCAGCGTGCAGTACGCCGGGGAGGAGCTCACGCGCCTCTCGCGCGCCGAGCTGCGCGTGCGGCGCTCGGCGATGCAGATCATCTTCCAGGATCCCTACGGCTCGCTCAACCCGCGCATGCGCGTCGCCGAGATCCTGCTCGAGGGGATGCGCAGCCTTTCGGTCGGGGCGAGCGATGCCGAGCGGATCCAAAGGGTTGCAGATCTTTTGCAGGAAGTCGGGCTTCCCGAGGCGGCCCTCGAGCGCTATCCGCACGAGTTCTCAGGCGGGCAGCGCCAGCGCATCGCGATTGCGCGCGCGCTCGCGGTGAACCCTCGGCTCATCGTGTGCGACGAGCCGACGAGCGCGCTCGACGTGTCGGTGCAGGCGCAGATCCTGAACCTGCTGCGCTCGCTGCAGGCGCGCCGCGGGCTCGCCTATCTCTTCATCACGCACAACATCGCGGTGGTCGACTACCTCGCGCACGACGTCGCGGTAATGCACCAAGGCAGGATCGTGGAACGCGGGCCGGTCGACCAGGTGCTGCGCGCGCCGACCCATCCCTACACCCGGCAGCTCCTCGCCGCAGTGCCGGAAATCACTTGAAGTAGAGCGCCTAACGCTCTGCTCTCTTGTATGTTTTGCCCTTCGCCGTTTTGGTGCGCTTGCTCTTCTTGGCCGCGGCGCGCACCTCGACCGCCACCTTGATCCCCGGGGTGAACCGAACCCCGGCATTCCAGCGCCTCATATCTTCGGCCGCGACACCGTAGCGCTTGGCGATCGAGTTCAGCGTCTCCCCCGACTTCACGGTGTGGTAGATGCGGCGCGTGACGATGGGGATCGGCGGCGCGTACATGAGTGGCAGCTTGCGCGCCTCCACCGCCTCGGCGCTCGAGGGCACCACGAGCAGGTTCGGCACGGTGCGCGTGCGCGGCGCGATGCCGTTCACTTCCTTAAGCTGGCCGAGCGACATGCCGACCTTCTTCGCGATCGACTCGAAGGTCTCGCCCTTCTTGGGGTGATAGGTCTTCCATGAGACCAGCGCCGCGGCGTTGTACTTTTCGAGGTTGTCGTGGAAAAGGTCGACCTTGTCGGCCGGCAGCACGATCCGCGGGGTGACCGCGGCCCGGATGAGCGGCCGGCTGAAGCCGGGGTTGAGCGCGATGAATTCCTCGACCGGCATCTCGGCCAGCGTGGCGGCCAGGCGCACGTCGATGTCGCGCAGCTTGGTCACGGTGGTGAAGTAGGGCGTGTTCGGGATCGGGTCGAGCGTGATGCCGAGCGGTCCCGGGTTGGCGATGATGTTCTTCAGCGCCTGCAGCTTCGGCACGTACTGGCGCGTCTCGGCCGGCATCTTCAGGCTGGCGTAATCGGTGGGCTTGCCCGCCTTGCGGTTCTGCGCGATGGCGCGCGCTACCGAGCCCTCGCCCCAGTTGTAGGAGGCGAGCGCCAGATGCCAGTCGCCGTGCATTTCGTAGAGGAAGGTGAGGTAGTCGAGCGCCGCCTTGGTGGACTCGACGATGTCGCGGCGGCCGTCGTACCACCAGTTCTGCTGCAGCTCGAAGCGCCGTCCGGTGCCCGGAATGAATTGCCATAAGCCGGAGGCGTGCGCGCGCGAGTACGCCATCGGGTTGAAAGCGCTCTCCACCATCGGCAGCAGCGCGAGCTCGGTCGGGAGGTTGCGCTTCTCGAGCTCCTCGACGATGTGGTAGAGGTAGATGCGGCTGCGGTCGAACATGCGCTGGAGATAGTCGGGGCGCGCGGCGTAGTAGGCCATTTGCTTGCGCACCAGGTCGCTGTCGAGATCGGGCATGGCGAAGCCCTGGCGCACGCGCTGCCAGAGATCGTCGGCCCGGGCGGTGCGATCGACCTTGCGCACGCCGCGCAGCGGCTCGGCGACCTCCTGGCGCTCGCCCTCGAACGGCGGCGGCTTCGCCGTATCGAGTACGCCGCTGCCGGCGGGGGGCTTGGCGGGCGGCGCGGGAGCGGGCTGGGGGCTTGCGGCTTGAGGCGCGACGGGAATCGAAGGCGCTGCGGCGCTGTCCTGCGGCTGCGCTTCAGCGGGCGCGGGCGGCGCGCTGGAGCAGGCCTGCACCAGGACCGCGGCCGCCACCATCGCGCGAAGACGCCATGTCATCCGCGTCTTATGTAGATTTTCTGGTTGATGTGCAATAGCCCGACGCCGGGGTTCCAGCGCTTGAGGTCCGCGACCCTCACGTGGTAGCGCTTGGCGATACCGCTGAGGGTGTCCCCCGACCTCACGCGGTGCACGTTGCGCACTTCGCCGACCGGCGGCGCGTACATGATCGGCAGCTTGGCGCTCACGGCCGCGGCTTCGGCCTCGGTCGGCACGACCATCGTCTGCGGCACGCGCGACGAATGCGCGTCGATGCCGTTCACGCGCCTGAGCTCGGCGATCGAGAGCCCGAATTTGTCCGCGATCTTCGCGAGGCTCTCGTTTTTCTCCGGGTGGTAGGTCTCCCAGGACACGAGCGACCCCGGCTCCTGCTTGGCGAGGTTGTTGTGGAAGATCCCGACCTTGTCGGAGGGCAGGATGATGCGCGTGCCCTCCGTGGAGCGGATGAACGGCCGGCTCAGACCGGGATTGAGCGCGATGAAGTCCTCCACCGGCATTTCCGCGAGGCGCGCGGCGAGGGCGACGTCGACCGCCAGCGGCTCGGTGAGCACGGTGAAGTAGGGCTCGTTCGGAATCGGGTCGAGCGTAATGCCGTACTTTGCAGGATTGGCGATGATGTTCTTCAGCGCCTGCAGCTTGGGCACGTACTGGCGCGTCTCTTTCGGCATCTTCAAGTGCGAGTAATCGGTCGGCTTGCGCGCCTTGCGGTTCTTCGCCACGGCGCGGCTGACGGCGTTCTCGCCCCAGTTGTACGACGCAAGCGCGAGCTGCCAGTCGCCGTGCATCTTGTAGAGCTTGGTGAGGTAGTCGAGCGCGGCGTCGGTGGAATCGACGATGTCCCGCCGCGCGTCGTACCACCAGCTTTGCTCGAGCTCGAAGCGCTTGCCGGTGCCGGGAATGAACTGCCACAGGCCGGAGGCGTGCGCGCGCGAATAGGCCATCGGGTTGAACGCGCTCTCGACCATCGGCAGCAGCGCGAGCTCGGTGGGCAGGCCGCGGCGTTCGATCTCGCCGACGATATGGTAGAGGTAGAGCCGGCTACGGTCGAAGATGCGCTGCAGATAGTCCGGCCGCGCGGTGTAGTAGGCCATGTGCTTGCGCACCAGGTCGTTGTTCAGGTCGGGAATCGCGAAGCCCTGCCGGACACGCTGCCATACGTCCTGCGGACCGGCCGCGCCGTCGATTTGCTTGATTCCCCGCAGCGGTTCCTTGATTTCGCGGCGTTCCCCGTCGAAGGGCGGCAGCTTGGCGGTTTCGAGGACCACCGCCGGCGCCGGAGGCGGGACGGGAGGCGGGACCGGCTCCGCAGGCCGGGCTGCCACCGGTGCCGTTGGCGGCGCGGCGACGACCGCCTCCGGCTGAGGTTCGCCCGGCGGCGGCGTACTGGCGCACGCCTGCACCAATCCCGCCGCGATGATGGTCAGGAACCGCCTCGTCATCGAGATTCTTCCAGGTAGATCTTCTGGCCGATCTGCAGCACGTCGACGCCGGGATTCCAGCGCCTGAGGTCCGCAAGGCGCACATCGTAGCGCCGCGCGATCGCGCTCAAGGTGTCGCCTTCCACAACGCGGTGCACATGCGGAGCGTTGACGCTCGGAGCGCGCGTCCCCCCGGCGCTCGCAGGCCGCCCGCGGTCGAGCTTCGCCAGGTTTTCGTGAAAAACTGCCACTTTTTCCGACGGCAGGACGATGCGCAGGCCTTTCGGCGAGCGCACGAGCGGTCGGCTGAACCCCGGATTGAGCGCCTTGAACTCCCGCACCGGCATCTCGGCGAGCTTCGCCGCGAGCGCGACGTCGAGCTCGGGGCGCCCCGTCAGCACGGTGGTGAAATAGCGCTCGTTCGGAATCGGCGTGAGCTCGACGCCGTACTTCGCCGGGTCGGCGATGATGTTCTTCAGCGCCTGGAGCTTCGGCACGTAGCTGCGCGTCTCCGCCGGCATCTTCAGGCTGGAGTAGTCGATCGGCTTTCCGGCCTTGCGGTTGCGCGCAACCGCGCGGGCGACCGCGTTCTCTCCCCAGTTGTAGGAGGCGAGCACCAGCTGCCAGTCCCCGTAACGCCGGTGCAGCGCGGTGAGGTAGTCGAGCGCCGCCTCGGTGGAATCGACGATGTCGCGCCGGCCGTCGTACCAGGAGTTCTGCTTGAGGTCGAAGCGCTTGCCCGTGCCGGGAACGAACTGCCAGAGCCCCGACGCGTGCTTGGGGGAGCGCGCCATGGGATTGAAGGCGCTCTCGACCATCGGCAGCAGCACGATCTCGGTCGGCAGGCCGCGCTTCTCGACTTCTTCCACGATGTGATAGAGATAGATGCGGCTGCGGCCGAACATCCGCTGCAGGTACTCGCTGCTCGCGGCATATTCGCGCGTCTTGCGCCGCACGAGCGCGTTGTCGAGGTCGCGCATGGCGAATCCGCGGCGGATGCGCGCCCAGAGGTCGTTCTGGGGCTCCACTTTCGCGGCGTCTTTCGGCCCGGTCACGAGGTCGACTTTCGTGATGCCGCGTAGCGGCTCTATGACGACGCGCCGTTCGCCGTCGAACGGCGGCGGCCTGGCCGATTCGAGCGGGCTCCCGGCGGAGGCGGCGCCGGTCTGCCAGTCCGGGGCAGCGGGCCGTGGCGGCGCAAAGCTGCCCGCGCACCCTTGCAGGAGCGCGACCGTCATGAATCCCACCAGGCTTCCTTTGCGCATGCGGCTCCGGACGTAGAAAGCGAACGCAGCTTCGCTGCCCCATAATAGGGGCCGGCCGACGGTTCGGGCCGGTTCGAACGGCCCGGCCACAATGGTCCGATTGGCCTTGGTTCGTTTAACGGAACTTGCTTGAGCATGGATCGTCCGTCTTTTGTCCAGAACGGCGCGCAGAAGTATAACGGCGCGCGCTCCTCGCTCTCGGCGTGGCTTTCCACCGCCCAGGGAAGCTACGTGCTGGATTGGGAACGCGCACAATTTGACAGCGCCGTGGAGGACGTCTTCGGCTTCCGCGCGGTGCAGGTCGGCCTGCCCGAGGTCGACTTTCTGCGAAGCAACCGCATCCCCTTCCGCTTCTCGCTCGCCCTCGAGCCGGGGGCGTCGCTCGCGGCCGACCCCTTGCAGCTTCCGCTCGCGTCGCAAAGCGTCGACTTGGTGGTGCTTCCCCACGTACTGGAAAGCCACGACCACCCCCACGAGGTGCTGCGGGAGACCGAACGCGTGCTGATGCCCGAAGGGCAGCTGGTGATCTCCGGGTTCAACACCGGCTCGCTGTGGCGGCTGCGGCAAATCTTCTCCGGGCGGCACCGCTCGGCGCCCTGGGACCTGAAGTTCATCGGACTGCTTCGCCTGCGGGACTGGCTGCGCGTGCTCGGCTTCGAGCTGAACGGCGGCAAATTCGGCTGCTACGCGCCGCCGTTCGGCGAAAAGCTCTGGCTCGAGCGCTTCGCCTTCATGGAGCAGGCTGGCCCGCGCTGGTGGCCGATCGCCGGAGGGGTCTACGTGGTGCGCGCCGTGAAGCGTACGCACGGCATGCGCGTGATCACGCCCACCTGGCGGCAGGAGCGGGCGCGGCGTCGGGCCCTGTCGCCGATCCCTCAGAAAACCAATGGTCATGCCAGAAACCGGCATGGCCGATGAAGTCGTCGAGATCTACAGCGATGGCGCCTGCCGCGGCAATCCCGGCCCCGGCGGCTGGGGCGCGCTGCTGCGCGCCAAGGGAGCCGAGAAGGAGCTCTGGGGCGGCGAAGCCCAGACCACGAATAACCGGATGGAGCTCACGGCGGTGATCCGCGCGCTCGACGCCTTAAAGCGTCCGAGCAAGGTGCGCCTCTACACCGATTCGCTATACGTGATGAAGGGGATCTCGGAGTGGATCACGAGCTGGAAGCGCCGCGGCTGGCTCACCGCGGACAAGAAGCCGGTGAAGAACGAAGACCTCTGGCGCGAGCTCGACCGGGCGGCCGCGCGCCACGAGGTAGAATGGCACTGGGTGAAGGGCCACGCGGGGCACCCGGAAAACGAGCGGGCGGACAGACTCGCAAATAAAGGAATTCCCGCTGGCGGGAACTGACAAGGAATCCCTTTGCGGCAAATCGTCCTGGATACCGAGACGACCGGGCTGGACGCAAAGAACGGCGACCGCATCATCGAGATCGGCTGCGTCGAGATCCTGAGCCGCAGCATCAGCGACGCGCACTTCCACCACTATCTGAACCCGGAGCGCGAGGTGGAGGCGGGCGCTACCCGCATCCATGGCAAGACGCTCGAGGATCTCGCGTCGAAGCCGAAGTTCGCCGCCATCGCGCGCGAGCTGCTCGACTACGTCCGCGGCGCCGAGCTCATCATCCACAACGCGGATTTCGACGTCGAGTTCCTCGACATGGAGCTCGGCCGCGCGGGCCTGGGGAGGCTCGCCGATCACGTCGCCAGGATCACCGACTCGCTCGCCTTCGCCAGGGAGCTGCATCCCGGCCGCAAGAATTCGCTGGACGCGCTGTGCGAGCGCTACTTCGTCAGCAACGCGAACCGCACCCTGCACGGGGCGCTCCTGGACGCCCGCCTGCTTGCCGAGTGCTATCTCGCCATGACGCGCGGCCAGGAGAGCCTGGTGATGGAGCTCGAGGCGCCGGCCGCGGCGGCAGCGGCCGCGGCGAGTTTCATCCTGGACGTCTCAAAACTGATCGTGCAGCGGGCGAGCTCCGAGGAGGCCTCGGCGCACGAGAAGTACCTCGACGCCCTGGAGAAGGACGCCAAGGGCCCGAGCGTGTGGCGGCGCCTTTCAGCCGCCTGAGCTGAAAATCGGGGTTTGAGCCCGATTCTTCGCCGGCGCGGCGTGCGGCAGCCACTCGGCGTCGACAAGCGCGCGCCGCGCACTCGGCAGCGTCACCTGGTAGTCGATGAGGTAGACCGCGAGGTCCTCGCCGTGGTCATCCAGGTGCTTCTGCTCCAGCACGTGCACGAACGTGCGCTCGAGCTTCGGCGCGCGGGCGTTGCTCGCCTTGACGAAGAGCTCGAAGTAATGGCGTCCCGTCCCGATGGAGAAAGGTTCGGCGCGGGCCCGCTCGGCGACGTCGAACAGGATGAATTTGGAGGCCGAGCGCCGCGCGTCGAGCGCGAAGCCGGTGAAGGGCTCGATGCACTCCTCGCTGAGGCAGCGCCGCGCATGGATGAAGCGCTGCATGTCGACCTCGGCCACCGGGGAGAAGAGCACCGGGTGGTCGGCCTGGGATTCTGGCGTGACGCGCAGCGCCACCCATTCGATCACGCCGCCGGCGTGGCCGGCGTTGGAGAAGTGCAATGGAAGGAGCAGCCGCACCCGGCCGCCCGGCCGGCTCTCCCGCGGCAGGATCACGTCCCCGCCGACGACCTCGGGACAGAATTCGAGCTTGCGCATCTTCAGCGCCGCCAGGGCGGCGAGGGCGAGCGCGAGGATCGAGACTGCGAGTGCGACGAATTCCATCGCCGATATTCCAGTCGAGCGGGCGTGAAGCGTCCACCGCTACGGCGCTGCGTTCGGCCTATGCGGCGCCGCGACCGGCGTCATATTCGCGGCTCGGGGGCTATACTGCGCGCATGGCTGCGAAGCCCGATCCCTACGCTCAAGACTTGGACAAGAGCCGCGCCAATCACGTCCCGCTGACGCCGCTCTCGTTCATCGAGCGCTCGGCGCACGTCTTTCCAGCCCGGCCCTCGGTCGTGCACGGCGCAGCGCGCTACACCTGGAGCGAGACCTATGCGCGCTGCCGGCGGCTCGCCTCGGCGCTCGCCGGCGCCGGCATCGGCCGCGGCGATACCGTCGCCGCCATGCTGCCCAATGTCCCGGCGATGATCGAGCTGCACTTCGGCCCGGCCATGATCGGCGCGGTGCTGAACACCCTCAACACGCGCCTGGACGCCGAGGCGATCGCGTTCATGCTCGACCATGGCGAGGCGAAGGTCCTGGTCACCGATCGGGAATTTTCCGCCGTCGTGTCGCGCGCCCTGGATCTCGCGAAAGTGCGGCCACTGGTGATCGACGTGGACGACGCGCTCTTCGAGGGCGGGGAGCGCGTCGGCACGGTCGAGTACGAGGATTTCATCGCCGGCGGCGATGCCGGGTTCGCCTGGCAGCCTCCACCGGACGAGTGGGATGCCATCGCGCTCAACTACACCTCG
>JBJMWH010000288.1:0-2938 GCA_045810245.1 Burkholderiales bacterium
TGCCGATCCAAAACAGCGGGTACTACCGCGAATACACCGTGAGAACGCCTGGAGTGCGCGAGCGTGGCGCACGGCGTATTGTTGCCGGTAGCGGCGGCGAGTACTACTACAGCGGCGATCATTACCGCTCCTTCAGGCGGATAAGGGACTGATGGCGAAGCTCCTCCAGCGGCTTCAGGACGCGGCCAAATCGGGCGTCTACCGCGCAAGCCGGGTCGAGGCGATCGAGGACGCGCTGCGCGGCGGCAAGCTGAGCCTGGCGCGCATCGCGCTGCAGGACGTGAGCGAGAAGCGCGCGCTTCTGCGCCGGATCGCAGCGAAGCTCGCCTTTCCCGCATGGTTCGGCGAGAACTGGGACGCCCTCGAAGATTGCCTCAGCGATCTTTCCTGGCGCGAGGGCGAGGGCAATGTCCTGGTCCTGGAGGGTTTCCAGCTTCTTCCGGCCGACGACCTCGGCGAGTTGATCGACGTGATGATCTCTGCGGCGGCGTTCTGGGCCGATCGGGGCAAGCCCTTCTTCGCAGTGTTCGTCGATCCCGAGCGTACGCTCGCGCTGGCGAGCCTTTATCAGGAAGCATGAGCCACAAGCTGCCGCTCTCGGTCCTGGTCGTGATCCATACGGCGGATCTCGAGGTGCTCCTTCTCGAGCGCGCCCGGCGGCCGGGCTACTGGCAGTCGGTCACCGGATCGCTCGACTGGCGCAGCGAGCCGCTCGAAGCTGCGGCGGCGCGGGAGGTGCGGGAGGAGACCGGCATCGATGCAGGGGCGGGCAGGCTTGCGCGCTGGAACCTTGCCAACACATTCGAGATCTATCTGCAATGGCGCCATCGCTTCGCTCCCGGGGTCATCCACAACACGGAGCATGTGTTCGGGCTCGAGCTTGCCGGTCCGCTGCCTGTGGCCCTGTCACCGGACGAGCACACCGCATCCTGCTGGCTGCCCTGGCGGGAGGCCGCGGCGAAGTGCTTCAGCTGGTCCAACCGCGACGCGATTCGCATGCTGGGTGAGACCGCGCTCTAACCTTCTCGCGGCGCTATTCACCTTGCAGGCTGCCGTCGCATCCGCCGCCGACGATCTCTGGGTCGACGTCGATCGCAACGGCGCGAGCTTCGACGTGCGGGCCGAAGCAACCGTGTCGGCGCCGATCGCCACGGTGTGGCAGGTCCTGACGGACTACGACAACCTCGCTCGCTTCATTCCGGGATTGTCGCGCAGCGCCGTTCAGGCGCGCAGCGCCAATCGCGTGGTGGTCGAGCAGAAGGGCGAGGCGCGGTTCCTCGTGTTCTCGTATCCGATCGAGGTCCGGCTGGAGGTGCTCGAATCGCCGACCGATTCCATCACCTCGCGCGCGATCGAAGGCAATCTGAAGCGCATGCGCGGCCGCTACGAGCTGCGCAGCGCCGGAGGCGGCATCCAGCTTCGCTATAGCGGCGAGCTCGAGCCCGACTTCGGGCTGCCGCCGATCATCGGCACGCTGGCGGTGCGCACGATGGTCGAGGAGCAGTTCGCCGCGATGGTGGCCGAGATCGAGCGCCGCGCCGCGACGGCAAGATGATTTCGATATGATCTGATCATGCTGCGGGTCGTCACGCTCAACATCCACAAGGGGCTGTCGCACTTCAACCGACGCATTGTGATCCACGATCTGCGCGACGGCCTTGCGGCGCTCGACCCGGACGTGGTTTTCCTGCAGGAGGTCCAGGGACTCAACCAGCGCTTCGCGCTGCGCTTCAACACCTATCCCGTTGAGCCGCAGCACGAGTTCCTCGCCGGCAAGAAGTGGCAGCCGGTCTACGGCTGCAACGCGGTCTACGACCACGGCCACCACGGCAACGCGATTCTTTCGCGTTTTCCTCTCGTTTCCTTCGAGAACCAGGACGTGTCCGATCACCGCTTCGAGCGGCGCGGCCTGCTGCATTGCGTGGTGTCGGTGCCGGGATGGCGGCGCAACCTGCACCTCGTGTGCGTGCACCTCTCGCTGCACGAACGCGGCCGCAGCCGCCAGCTCGAGACCATTTCGGGCCGGCTGGAGGAGCTGGCTTCGCGCGACGTGCCGATCATCATCGCGGGCGACTTCAACGACTGGCGGCACCGCGCTACCGCCATCCTCGAGCGACGCCTGGGGATGACCGAGGTGTCGATCGCGCACCACGGCCGGCCGCTCGCCACCTTCCCGAGCATGATGCCGCTGCTGCGCCTCGACCGGATCTACGTGCGCGGCTTCCGCGTCAACGCCTCCAAGGTGCACAAGGGCAAGCCCTGGTCCATGCTTTCGGATCACCTCGCGGTCAGCGCGGAGCTCGAGCGCCCCTAGGCGGATAGGCGCACGCGTCCCTGGTCCAATGCCGTGACCACCGGCAGCGCGTCGACGCGGCAGGCGAACTCCACTTCGCGTGCGAGACCTTTCGCCGTCATCATGCGGCCGACGCGGCAGTCGAGCAGCGCTTCGGGCGCGCGCGCGCCGCGGTATACCGTGCGCGCGGCCTTCGCGGCGTCCGACAGGTCGGCCGCGGCGCCGAGGCGCTCGGCGAAGCGCTCGACGAAGCACCCGGCGCCGTAGAAGTCCTCGAAGTTGAAGTTGTTTCCCGAGCCCGAGCAAACGATGAGGACGGTCTCGCGCGGGTGCCCGGCGAGGACGCGCTCGACGATCGCGCCGGCATTGAGCAGCGCGCCGCAATACACGCGGGCCGCGCCGGCGCACTGCGTCATCGCGACCGTGCCGTTGGTGGTGGAATAGACCACGCTGCGGCCCTTCACCCCGTATTCCACCAACGCGAGCGGCGCCGGATGCACGAATCCGGGCAAAGTCTCGGCGTAGAGCTCGCCGGCGAGCACGCACACGCCGGCGCCGCGCCGCGCGTCCTCGGCGCGCGCAGCCGCCTCGTCGAGTACCGGAACGATCTCCACGGCGCCGTGCGCGAGGGCTGCCACCATGGTC
>JBJMWH010000289.1:0-2642 GCA_045810245.1 Burkholderiales bacterium
GATCGAGCAGGCGGTGGCGCTTGCGCCCACGGAGGTGATTCCGGAGTCCCTGGTCAGGCAGGCCCTGGATGTGGCCGACAGCGCGCTCACGCCGCTGGACGAGGCGAGAAAGGCCTTCGAGCGCGACTACCTGGTGAGGATCCTCAAGATCACCGGGGGCAACGTCACCAAGGCCGCGCGCCTGGCCGGGCGCAACCGCACCGAGTTCTACCGCCTCCTGGAACGCCATTCGCTTGAGCCGGGGATGTTCAAGGGCAATGCCCAGAAGGAGAGGGTGACTGCATGAATATCCTTAAGAGAATCATCGGCTTCGTCTTGCTCGGGTTTTCGTTGACCGCGCTGGCGCAGGAGCTTGCGCCGGATCAGCTGGTGCAAAAAGTGACCGAAGAGGTCCTGGCCTCCATCAAAAGCGACAAGCAGCTCGCCGCCGGCGACAAGCAGAAGGCCCTGAAGCTTGCCGAGGAGAAGGTGCTGCCATACATCGATTTCGAGGAGTCGACGCGCCTCGCGGTCGGCCGGGCCTGGTCGCAGGCTACGCCCGAGCAGCGCAAGAAGCTGGTGAACGAGTTCCGCAACATGCTGGTGCGGACGTACTCGAACGCGATCGAGTCCTACCAGGGACAGACGCTGAAAGTCCTGCCTTCGCGCGGCGGCAAAGGCGACGGAAAAGACGAGGCGACGGTGCGCGCGCAGTTCGTCCGCGCCGGCGGCAAGCCGCTGCCGATCGAGTTCCAGATGCGCAACGATGGCAAGAGCTGGAAGGTGTACGACATCGCCGTCGAGGGCATCAGCCTGGTGCTCACCTACCGCAGCGAGTTCGACGCCGTGGTGAAGCAGGAAGGCGTCGACGGGCTGATCAAGCGTCTCACGCAGAAGAACAGCCCCGCCAAGCTCGGCTGAGCACCACCGGCTGAGCACCACCAGTACCAAAATTCGGGCACGAAAATCGCATCCCGCGACCGCCATGGAGCAGAAACCGCGGTGGGCGGAAATGTGCGCTCAGATCCTGAAGCAGTGCGAGACGGTTCGCGGCGGCCGCGAGAGTCTCGCGTCCTTCCTCGGCGTGCATCCGACTCAGGTCGCGATCTGGACCAGCGGCAAGTCGGGTCCGCCACGCGCCGTGTTCGAGAAGGCGATGGAGATCATCCTCGCGGAGCACGATCGGCGCGAAGCCCTGGAGCAGTCGGGCCGGATGCCGCGGCGCCGGCGCAGCGATTCGGCGTAGCTGCGGCATAGAGCAGGGCCTTGCCGTCGAAGCAGCCGGCGCACACGAGCAGGACGCCGAGCGCGTCCGGGTCGCGCTCCGCGAGCGGCGCGCATTCCATGTCGACGGGCTCGAGTACCCCGGGCTGCACGTCGTCGCAGATCTCGCAGTAGAACCGCGCCGGCCGGATCAGCGTGAACGCGTACCGGCCGCAGTGCGCGCAGCCGATCCGCGTGCCGAGCGAGCTCTCGCCTGCGAGCAGCGGATCGAACCGGATCGGCCTTGCGGCACGGCATTGCGGGCAGTGCAGGTGCGTGGCGTGCATGCCCTGAGTCCGCAAGGGATGTGCCTAAGTCGGGCGCGCCTCGCGTGACAGACTGTAGTAGGTGCCGGCGAAGATGACCGCCGCGCCGGCGAAGGTGGCGACCTGCAGCGGCTCGCGGTAGAAAACGGCGCCGACGACCGCGATTAACGGCAGCCGCAGGAAATCGATCGGCACCACCAGCGTCGCGTCGCCGAGCTTCATTGCCCGCGTCATCGAGTAGTGGGCGACGAAGCTGCCGCTGCCGATCACTACGGCCCAGAAGAGATCGACGGGCCTCGGCGTCACCCAGTGCGGAGCCGCGGTCGCGAATGTCAGCGGAAGCTGGGTGAGCGACATCCAGAAGAGCACGGCCAGCGGCGAGTCGGTCGTCGAGATCCGCTTGGTCAAGACCATGTTGGCAGCGTAGAACATCGAGCCGAGCACCATCACCAGCGCCGCCGGATGAAGCCCGCCCACATCGGGACGAACGATGATCGCGATTCCGGCGAGACCCAGAACCAGCATCACCACGCGGCCCCGGTTCATGCGCTCGCCCAGGAACGCGGTCGCGAGCAACGCCACCCAAACCGGCATGGTGAACTCGATCGCGAACACGGTCGCAAGGGTGAGCGCGCCGATCGCGTAGATCCAGCAGTACTGGCCGCCCAGGTGCATCAGCGCCCGGGCGAGGTGAAACCGAAACAGCCGTGTGCGCAGCGTCGCCGTGCCGGCGCGCGCCACCGCCGCGCTGACCAACAGCATCGTCACCAGCGTGCGCAGGAACAGGATCTCGAACGCGCCGATGTGGCGCAGGAGCTCCCGCGCCGCGACCGCCATGAACGAAAAGGCGAGCACGGCGCAGCTCATCCACAGGGCGGCGCGCAGCGGGTTTTGATTTAGCATTCGGCCCGATGGAATCCTACCGGGTCCAGATCGAGCGGCTGTACGAGCGCTCGCCGTTCTATCGAAACAAGCTGCGTGCCGCGGGCTTCGAATCGCCGCGGGCGGCCGGCGGCCTGGACCGAATCGCGGCGCTGCCGTTCACGGAGAAGGACGAGCTGCGCGCGAGCCAGGCCGAGCACCCGCCGCTCGGCGCGCATGCCGCGATCGAGATCTGGCAGGCGGCGCGGATCT
>JBJMWH010000290.1:0-8723 GCA_045810245.1 Burkholderiales bacterium
TTTCGAATACTTTGTTCATCGCCGTTGGTCCCTTGAGAACTGGTCCCGCTATTTCAAGTACGCCGCGCGGTATTTCTCGATGCCCGGATACCATTCGAACAAGGCGCTGACCATCTTGGCGGCATCGTCCGGATCGCGCAGATTAGTGCCGCCCTCGCGGTACTCGCTGTTCATCCAAAGAAGATCGCCGGTGCGAAGATCGACCACGCCGACGCGGATGAAGGAATGGCCCAGCTGCGGCGCCGGACCGGTGAAGACGTTGACGATCGGTATATTGCCAACGACCGCGCGTGCCTTGCGCCCGGCCGTGGAGGCGTAGTCGCGCCCGTAGACCATGATGGCGGCATCGGCGCCCGTCTGCTCGGCCACCGTGCGCAGGCCGGAACCGATTCCGTAGTCGAAATGCCTCGCTTTGTGCTGCCACGAAATCTTCGCGGCAGTGTTCACCACCAGTTTGTACAGCGCGAGATGCTCGTCGAAGTTGGCGGCCGAAGCGCCGGAGAACTGCGGCGCCGTCATCTCTTTCATTCCCGGCTGCCTCGCAATCGCGGCCGAGACCGCCTTGAAGACGCTCTGGCTGGCCTCTTTGCTCCAGTCCGGAACCTGCTCCTCGACGCCGCCGGCGGTGACCTCGACCACTTTGATGTCGATCGGCAGGACGACCACTTTCTTCGGTAGCGTGGGGTTGCTCATCAGCCACTTGTAGTGCACCCAATGAGGTGTCCCGCCGGCCTGCAACGCGAGCGGGACAACGGCAAAGAGCATCGAAGTGGCGAATACAAGTAGCTGGCGAGGGCGCACGTCTCGCCTCCCCCTGCCCGCGCAGGCGGCAAGAAGCAGTGAAAGCGCAACCACGGCAGACCTGCCCAGTCCCCTGAGCCAATTCGCGCCCATGGCCAACCCCCTGGTTTTCTTGTTTTTTCGGTGCGGCGGAAACTGTATGTGCCGCGGCCGCCCATCGGCAATGGACTAGTGCACAGGCTGAAGCTAAAACAACCTGGTTGAGAAGATAGAGCGCACTATCTTGCACCTGGTGCAGCGCCGCGCGAGACGCGCCGGCCCAGATTTATCACCGCGTCCGTGACCGGTCGTTTTACAACCAGCAAGCGGACGTTGAAATAAAGGTGTGCTGCCTAGGCGCGCTTCGTCTCGATGAACTCGATCTTGTAGCCATCGGGGTCTTCGACGAAGGCGATGACCGAGTTGCCGCCCTTGACCGGGCCAGGCTCGCGCGTGACTTTGCCGCCGCTCCCGCGCACGCCAACGCAGGCCTTGGCGACGTCGGGAACGCCGATCGCGATGTGGCCGAAGGCGCCGCCGAGGTCGTAGCGCTCGACGCCGTAGTTGTAGGTGAGCTCGAGCACGGCGGTGCGGTCCTCGGTGTCGTAGCCGACGAAGGCGAGCGAGTATTTCTGCTCCGGGCGGTCGGTGGTGCGAAGGAGCTTCATGCCGAGGACTTCGGTGTAGAACTTGACCGAGCGCTGCAGGTCGCCCACGCGCAGCATCGTATGCAGGATTCTCATGTGGCTCCTTGGATGATCGGAAGCGAAGCGCCGGCAAGCTCGAGCTGGAGCCGGGCGCGCCGCCAGTCGGGATAGAGCTTAGCGAGAACGCTCCAGAAGCGCTTGGAGTGGTTCAACTCGACCAGGTGCGCGACCTCATGGGCCACCACGTAGTCGGCGAGGGCGGGCTCGAGGTGCACCAGCCTCCACGACAGGCGGATGGTGCCGTCCTCGGTGCACACGCCCCATTGGGTGCGCGCGTTGGAGAGGCCGACGAGCGGGGGCGCGACATGGAGATGGGCCGCATAGTGGGCGGCGCGTGGTGTCAGCGTGTCGAGGGCCTGGGTCTTCAGCCAGCCGATCAGCACTTTCGCCACGCGTTGCGTCGACGGCGCGGTCACGAGCAGCCGGTGCCGATGGTGGTGCACCGCGCGCCGGCTGCCGGTGTGCACCTCGAGGGTGACCGGCAGGCCGAAGAGCGGCAGCGACTCGCCGCTGTGCCCGCGCACGATCGCCGGCCGCGGCAGGCGGGCCCATTCGTCCAGCTTGCGCTTGATCCAGCGCTCCTTCTGTCTTAGGAATGCCTCGACCTCGCGCCAGGGCGCGCGTAACGGTGCGGCCACCGAAAGGCCGTTGGCGTCGATGGTGATGCCGATGGTGCGGCGGCGGCGGCGTACGAAGCGGTAGTCGATGCAGCGTCCACCGAAGTCGATCAGGTAAGCGCCTTCTGTTGCTCTTCTATCCATTTCTCAGCCATTGCGTTTAGGACCTTGGGATCGCGGTTCGCGCTTTCGATCGGCGGACCGATGCGCACGGTCACCGTGCCCGGATGCTTGATGAAGGCGTTGCGCGGCCAGACCCGGCCGGCGTTGTGCGCGACCGGCACGATCGGCGCCCCGCTCGCCGCGGCGAGCCACGCGCCGCCGAGCTGGTAGGTGCGCCGCTCGCCTGGCGCCACCCGCGTGCCCTCGGGGAAGACCACGACCCAGAAGCCCTGGTCGAGGCGCTCGCGGCCGCGCCGGGCGATGCTGCGCAGCGCCTTGACACCGCGCGAGCGGTCGATGGCGATCGGGCTCATCAGCGCGAGCCCCCAGCCGAAGAACGGGATCCAGAGCAGCTCGCGCTTGAGGACGTGGACCTGCGGCGGGAAGATTTGCTGGAAGGCGAGCGTCTCCCAGGCCGACTGGTGCTTGGACAGGATCACCGCCGGGCAGGCCGGAAGGTGCTCGTGGCCTTCGACCTTGAAATCGATGCCAACGAGGTGCCTCGCCAGGAACAGCACCACGCGCGACCAGCCCGAAATGACGCGATAGCGCAGCATCGGGGGCAGCGGAAACGTCGCGAGCGCGAGCAGGGCGTACGGCGGCGTGACGACCACGAGCGCGGCCGCGAACAGGATCGAGCGCGCGAGCGTCACGGAGCGAGATGCTCGGCGAACTCGGCCAGATTCTCGAACACCTCGGTGCCGGGCGGCAGGCTGCCTTCTTCCCGGGTCTTGCGTCCGCGGCCGGTGAGCACGAGGACCGGACGTGCGCCCGCGGCGGAGGCGGCGGCGACGTCGCGGTGCGCATCGCCCACCATGTAGGTATCCTTGAGCGACACATTGAAGCGCCGCGCCACCTCGAGCAGCATCCCGGGCTGAGGCTTGCGGCAGGCGCAGGCCGAATCGGCCGAGTGCGGGCAGAAAAAGAACGCATCGATGCGCCCTCCGGCCTGCATCGCTGCGCGCTGAAGCGTGTCGTGGATGGCGATCAGCGTTGCCGTATCGAAAAAGCCCCGTGCGATGCCGGACTGGTTAGTGGCGACGACCACACGGTAGCCGGCTTGGGTGAAGCGCGCGATGGCCTCGAGGCTGCCCTCGATCGGACGCCAATCGTTGGGCGACCTGATGTGGTCGTCGCTGTCGTAGTTGATGGTGCCGTCGCGATCCAGGATGACAAGCTTCACGGCAGGATGACTCGCTTCATTTGGCGAGCTTGGAAAGGTCGGCGATGCGGTTCATCGTGCCATGCAGCGTGCCCAGAAAGCCGATCCGGTTATCGCGCACTCTGGCGTCCTTGTCCATCACCATGACCTTGTCGAAAAACGCGTCCACCGGCGCCTTCAGAGCGGCGAGCGCCTTGAGGGCCCTGGTGTAGTCGAGTTGACTGAAGGCATGGTCGACATCTTGGCGCATTCGGCTGAATGTCGTCGCCAGATTCTTCTCCTCCGGCAAGACCATCAAGCTGGGATCGAAGTCCGCCGGAACCTGCTTCGCTTGCTTGAGGATATTGCCGATGCGCTTGTTCGCGGCGGCAAGGCTTTCGGCTTCGGGCAGAGCGGAGAACGCGCGCACCGCCTCCAGTTGCAGCGGAACGAGGTCAAGGCGCATGGGATTGAGGCAAAGAACAGCTTCCACTTCGTTCGCGGAGTATCCACTTTCGTGAAAATAGCCCCGCGCGCGATCGAATATGAACCTCTCGAGATCGGTGCGGGCATCGCCAAATCCGGCTTTGCCCGAAAACGATCCAAAAGCCGCATTCACCAGTTCAGAAAGCGATAGCTCAAGTTTGCGTTCGACCAGGATGCGGATCAGACCGAGGGCCGCGCGGCGCAGGCCGAACGGATCCTTGTCTCCGGTCGGGACCTGGCCAATGCCGAAGAGGCCGCTCAGCGCATCGAGCTTGTCGGCGAGTGCGACGGCGCAGGACACCGCATGCTCCGGAAGCCGGTCGCCCGCGAAGCGCGGCCGGTAGTGCGCCTCGATGGCGTCGGCCACCTCGGGCGGCTCGCCGTCGTGCAGCGCATAGTAGCGTCCCATCACGCCCTGGAGCGCGGGAAACTCGCCCACCATCCCTGTCGGGAGGTCGGCCTTGGCGAGCCAGGCCGCCCGCTCGGTGAGAACCGGGTCGATCTTCAGGTCGCGCGCGATCCGCCCGCTCAGCAGCTGGATCCGCTGGACCCGCTCGAGCTGGGTGCCGAGCTTGTTGTGGTACACGACGCGCCCGAGCTCGGGGACGCGCGACTCCAGGCGCCCCTTGCGGTCCTGGTCGTAGAAGAAGCGCGCGTCCTCGAGGCGCGGCCGCACCACCCGCTCGTTCCCGCCGACGATGTGGCGCGGGTCGGCCACTCGCATGTTGGACACGATCAGGAACTTCGGCTGCAGGCGTCCGGAGGCATCGAACAGCGGGAAGTATTTCTGGTTCTGCCGCATCGTCAGGATCAGGCACTCCTGCGGCACGGCCAGGTAGCCGGCGTCGAATTTCCCCGTATAGACACTCGGGTGCTCGACCAGGGCCGTCACCTCGTCGAGCAAGTCGCTGTATTCGCCGAGTCCGCCACCTTCGCGCGCGGCGGTCGCCTTCAGCTGGCGCTCGATCTCGGCGCGGCGCGCGCCGAAATCGGCCATCACCATGCCCTCGGACGCGAGGCGCTTTTCGTATTCGTCCGCGGATTTGAGCCCGATCTTCGCGGCGCCCAGGAAGCGGTGGCCCGAAGTCTCGCGCCCCGCCGCAATGTCGAGCACCGTGCCGGCGATGACGCGCTCGCCATGCAGCAGGACCACGCCGTGCACCGGCCGCACGAACTGCGCGTCGCCGGCGCCCCAGCGCATGACTTTGGGAATCGGCAGCGACTTCAGCGCCTGTTCCACAAGGGCGGGCAGGAGCTCGGCGAGCACCGCGCCTTTCGCCTTGACGCGTGCGACGTAGACTTCCCCTTTGGGCGTGGTGCGCCGCTCGAGCCGGCTCGCCTCCACGCCTGCCTTGCGCGCGAACCCCGCGACGGCTTGCTCCGGTGCCTTGGTCGAAGGCCCGGTCAGCTCGCTCTCGCGGTCGGGGGCGGCCGATTCGACCTCCGGAATCAGTGCGGCGAGGCGCCGTGGGGTGGCAAACGCGCGCCCCTTCCCTACGCTGCTCAGGTGAGCGCTGCCGAGGGCCTTGGAGAGGTTCTGAAAAAAAGCTTCTGAAAGGGCGCGCAGCGACTTCGGCGGCAGCTCCTCGGTGAGGACCTCGACCAGCAGCGTAGCCTTCATCGCTAGGCCGGTTGCGGCTCTTTCCTGAGCATCGGAAAGCCGAGCCGCTCGCGCGACTCGTAGTAGGCCTTCGCCACCGACTTGGCGAGATCGCGCACGCGGCCTATGTAGGCGGCGCGCTCCGTGACCGAGATTGCACCGCGCGCGTCAAGAAGGTTGAAAGTGTGCGAGGACTTCATGACCATCTCGTAGGCCGGAAGGACGCACTGTGCTTGCATGAGGCGCTTCGCCTCGGCCTCGTATTCCGAGAATTGGCGGAACAACATCTCCGTGTTGGAGAGCTCGAAGTTGTAGCGCGACTGCTCGACCTCATTCTGGTGGTAAACGTCCCCGTAACTGACGCCAGGCGTCCATACCAGGTCGTAGACGCTTTCCTTGTCCTGCAGGTACATCGCGAGACGCTCGAGCCCGTAGGTGATCTCGCCCAGCACCGGCTTGCAGTCGAGACCACCGACCTGCTGAAAGTAGGTGAACTGGGTGACTTCCATGCCGTCGAGCCACACTTCCCAGCCCAGCCCCCATGCGCCGAGCGTGGGCGACTCCCAGTCATCCTCGACGAAGCGGATGTCGTGCTCCCGGGGATCGATTCCCACATCCTGAAGCGAAGCGAGGTACAAGTCCTGAATGTTCGACGGCGAGGGCTTGAGCACGACCTGGTACTGGTAGTAGTGCTGCAGGCGATTCGGGTTCTCGCCGTAGCGGCCGTCCTTCGGCCGGCGCGACGGCTGCACATAGGCCGCCTTCCAGGGCTCGGGTCCGATGGCGCGCAGGAACGTCGCGGTGTGGAAGGTCCCGGCGCCCACCTCCATGTCGTAAGGCTGCAGCAGCACGCAGCCCTGGCGATCCCAGAACGCGTTCAGCCGGAGGATGAGGCTTTGAAAGCTGAGCATCGAGCCCGGCGATTCTACCGGCTCAATGCGCGCCGGGCGACGAGCAGCGCGCCGGCCAGCACGAGTAGAGAAACGATGACAACCGGCCAATCGGCGTAGCGCGCGTAAGGCGTCGCGCCGGCATAGCCCTGCGCGCTCACTTCGAGATGGCCTTCGCTGAATTGCGGAAGGCGCGCCAGCACGCGCCCGTCGCGGTCGATCGCCGCCGTAATCCCGGTATTCGTCGCGGCGAGGTGCATCCGGCCGGTCTCGACGGCGCGCAGCCGCGCGATCTGGAGGTGCTGGGCCGGCGCGAGCGAATCGCCGAACCAGGCGACGTTCGACACGTTGACGAGGATCGTCGCTTCGCGGGCGCGGCGCGCGATCTCGTCGCCGAACGCGTCCTCGTAGCAGACGTTGACGGCGACGCGCTGCCCGGCGGCGCCGATCGGCGGCTGATCGTGCCCGCCGCGCGAGAAGTCCGAGAGCGGGACCTGCAGCACGCTCAGGACCCAGCCGAAGCCCGCGGGAATGAACTCGCCGAACGGCACGAGGTGCGACTTGTGGTACGCCTGCGGCGGCGAGCTGCCGAGCGAAACGACGCTGTTGAAGTATTCGCCGCTCCTGGCGCGGTAGGGCACGCCGAGGAGCAGGTCGCCGCCGTTGCGTTTGGCGACGCTTTCGAGGCGCGCGAGGAAGTCCGGCTCGATGCGGTCGAGGAAGCGCGGAATGGAGGTTTCCGGAAACACGATCAGCTTCGCGCCGGTGCTTTCGGCAAGCCTCACGTAAGTGGCGAGGATCGCCGCGTAGCGCTCGGGGCGAAACTTGAGATCCTGCTCGATGTTTCCCTGCAGCAGAGCCGTGCTCACCGGCTCGCCGGCCGGCTCGGTCCAATGGACCTCGCGCAGCGCTTCGCCGGCGGCCATGATCGCAATCAGACCTGTTGCAAACAGCACCAGCCGCTGCCGCCGAAACACCAGCCAAGCGATTCCGCCAAGCGAGACAGTGATGAATGAAAGGCCGAAAACCCCAAGGAGCGGCGCATAGCCCTGCAGCGGCCAGCCGACGCTCGCGTAGCCGATGGAGAGCCATGGAAAGCCGGTGAAAATCCAGCTTCGCAGCCATTCGAAGAGCGTCCATGCGGCGGGAATCAGCAGCCAGGCGCGCAGCGGCGCAGGCGCCGGAATGCGGGCCTGGAGCCAGCCCGCCGCCGCCGGAAAGAGCGCGAGAAATGCGCAGAAGAGAAAAGTGGCGAGGCCCGCAAGCGGCAGCGGCATGGCGCCGAAGGTATGCAGGCTGACGTAGACCCAGGACACGCCCGTGCCGAAGAGCCCGAGGCCGAAGGCGTACCCCGACCAGAAAGCGCGCCGCGGCGTCGCGCCCACCCACAAGTGAACGAGCAGCGCAAAGCTGAGCAGGGCGAGCGGAAAGAAGCCGAGCGGCGCAAAGGCGAGCACCGCCGCCGCGCCCGCGAGAAACGGCGTCAAATGAATTGGAGGCAGACCCTTTTTTATGTTTTGGGTTTGTCGACCAACAACGTGTACACGCGCCGCGAGTCGGCGCGCAGCACCTGGAAGCGCACCCCGTCGATCACGACCGTCTCGCCCCGCTTGGGCAGCCGCCCGAGGTGCGAGATGACAAGTCCGCCGCTGGTGTCGACGGTTTCGTCGGGAAGCGCAGAGCCGAGTGCCCGGTTGAGATCCGCGATCTGGGTGAGCGCCTTCACCCGGTAGCGGCCGCCGGGCTCGGGCAGGATGTTGTCGGAAGCCTCGTCGAAGTCGTATTCGTCCTCGATGTCGCCGACGATCTGCTCGAGCACGTCCTCGATCGTGACCAGTCCGGCGACGCCGCCGTATTCGTCGATCACGATCGCCATGTGGTTGCGGCTCGCGCGGAACTCGCGCAGCAGCACGTTGAGCCGCTTCGCCTCCGGCACGAAGATCGCCGGGCGCAGCATCTCGCGCACGTTGACGTCGTCGTTCCCGGCGTAGTGGCGCAGGAGATCCTTGGCGAGGAGGATCCCGATCACGTCGTCGCGGTTCTGGTCGATCACCGGAAAGCGCGAGTGCGCGGTGGCGATGACCTGCGGAATGAACTTCTCGACCGGCTCGTTGATGTCGATGAAGTCGACCTGCGCGCGCGGCACCATGATGTCGCGCACCTGCATTTCCGAGACGGTGAGAGCACCCTCGATGATCGAGAGCGCGTCGGCGTCGAGCAGGTTGCGCGAATATGCCGAGTGCAGGAGGTGCAGCAGCTGCTCGCGATCGCCGGGCTCGCGCATGATCAGCGCCGAGAGGCGTTCGAGCAGGCTCGGCCGTGACGGATCGTTCACCGGGC
>JBJMWH010000291.1:0-3715 GCA_045810245.1 Burkholderiales bacterium
GGAAGCGGATCGACGTGAACTCGACATCGCGCGCCAGCGCCCCGCGCAGGCCTTCGAGCCTGAGCTTGCCCTGCAGCGCCTCTTCGGCAAGCGCCGCGGCCCATCGCAGGCCGGTTTCGGTGTAGAGCAGCCAGCCCGCCGCGGCGAGGACCAGACAGGCGATGAGCCCGAGTACCGCGAGCAACCACTTCATCAGAAGGTGAATCCTACGGAGAAATGCAGCCGCCACGACGAGACGGCCTGCCCGTAGGCGAGGTCCAACCGGATCGGTCCGATCGGCGTGCGCACGCGCGGCCCGGCGCCATAGCCGACCTTCGCCTGAAAGAGCGTGTTGTCGTCCCAGGCGTCGCCGGCATCGACGAATACGCCGATGCCCCAGTTGTCACCGATCCACTGGGTGTACTCCGTGCTCATCACCAGCAAGCGCCGCCCGGGCAGGACCGCGTCGCCTTGCTGGACGCCTAGGCTCAGGTAGTCGTAGCCGCGCACCGTGGTGTCGCCGCCGGTGCGGAAAAGGAAGGTGTTCGGGATATCGTCGCGGCTCGAGGCGACCACCCGACCGACTTGCCCGCGCAGCAGGAGGTCGCCGTCTCTCCTCACCGGGAAGAACAACGAGCCGCTGGCAATCCCGCGCAAGAACGGGCGCGTGGCGAGCGCGTCGGGCGAGCCGCCGAGCTCGAACATGGCGAGGTAGCCGCGTCGCGGCGAGACGAAGTCGTCGGTCCTGCGGAAGGTGCGGCGGTAGCCGAAATAGATCGCATGACGGTCCGTGAACGATGCGCCGCTGATGCTTTCCTCCTCCCAGTTCGCGGAGAACACCACCGCGCTCGGCGGAATCTCGGCGCCCCAGCTGCGCGAGACGCCCGCCACCGCCTCGCGCGTGCGCACGTTCTGGATGTCGGTCTCGCGGTAGGGCCGCAGCAGGACGCTGTTCCAGTAGCCGCCCGGCTGCGGCGGCGAATCGAAGTTGAATTCGAGGTTCTTCGTCGTGTCGTCCACCCGCAGCGTGCTGCGGAAGCGCCATGCCGAGTCGAACAGCGCCTGGTTGGTGTAGTTGAACGACACGCCGAAGCCGGTATCCGTGGCGTAGTTGATGCCTGCCTCTACGTGGTGCTTGGAGGCTTCGATGACGACCACGCGCACAAGCGCGTTGTCCGGACTGCCTTCGTTTCGATCGACGTCGGCCTGAACGCTTACGAAGTACCCGCTCTCGAGCAGCAGCCGCTGGTAGACGACCAGCTTGTCGCGGTCGTAGTCGTCGCCGGGATGCACCGGGCTCAGGTTCTGCACCAGCTCGTCGGAGTAGCGCCGGGTACCGTTCACCCGGATCTCGCCGATGCGGTAAGGGGGTCCGCTCTCGAGCTCCACCATGAGGGAAGCGCGCCGCGTTTCCCGGTCGATCCGCGCTTCGCTGTTGGCGATGCGCGCGCCGGCATAGCGAAAAGACGACATCTCGCCCAGCGCGCGGCGCTTCGCCGCGTCCCACTCGGACTGGCGGAACGGTTGCCCGCGGCGCAGCGGCCAGGTGTCGCGCACGCGCTTGAAGATCGCCGCCGACTTCGGGTCCTGGACCGCGGGTCCGCTGAAGCGCAGGTCGAGCTCCGCGACCTCGGTCCTGTCCCCGGGCTGGAGCCTGAGGCGCACGATCCAGGGCTGCTCGCCTTCCTCGATCGCAATATCGACGCGGGCGGAGAAGTAGCCCTCGGTCGCGGCGAGCTCTCTCGCCTCGCGCACGCCTTCGTCGGCGAGACGCCGCAGCTGCTCGGGCGTCATCTGCGGATCGTTCTGCCAGCGCTCGAGATTGAGCCCCTTGGACAGGACCTCGGCCATGTCCTTGGGAGCGACGATCTCGACCCGGTACTTGAGCCCGCTCTGCGCCAGAGCGGCGCTCGAGAAGAGAAGGAGGATCGCCGCGAGAACGCGCATCGGGAGTCCGATAGCATGCCATGCAGCGAGTTGTAGAATCGCCCGCATGAAAATCCTGGTCTCCAACGACGACGGCTACTTCGCGCCGGGCATCACGCTGCTCGCCGAAGCCCTGGGACGGTTGGGCGAGGTCACGGTTTTCGCGCCGGAACGGGACCGTTCCGGCTCCTCCAATTCGCTCACGCTCGACCGCCCCTTGACGGTGCGGCGTGCGCCGAATGGATTTTTCTCGGTCAACGGGACGCCGACCGATTGCGTGCACATCGCGGTGACTGGAGTGCTCGACTTCACCCCCGATGTTGTCGTCTCGGGCATCAACCTCGGCGCCAACATGGGCGACGACACGATCTATTCCGGCACCGTGGCGGCGGCGGCGGAGGGGTTCCTGCTCGGCATCCCGGCGCTGGCGATCTCGCTGACCAGCAAGGCCGGGGAGCACTTCGAAAGCGCCATCGGCATCGCGCTCGAGCTGGTCGAGCGGCTGCGGCGCGACCCGCCCCACGGGCCGGTGCTCTACAACGTGAACGTGCCGGATGTTGCGCCGGAGCGGCTCGCCGGCGTGGAGGTCACCCGCCTGGGCAAGCGGCACAAGGCCGAGCCGGTCATCAAGCTGCAGACGCCGCGCGGCGAGACGGCGTACTGGATCGGGCCCGCCGGGGGCGCCCAGGACGCGGGTCCCGGCACGGATTTTCACGCGGTGGAAAATCGCAGGGTCTCGGTCACGCCTCTGCGCCTGGATCTCACGCACCATGCGCAGCTCGATACCGTGCGCCAATGGCTTTCGAAGTCGCAGCTGGGATGAGCGCCCCATGAGGGACCTGCGCGGCATCGGCATGACTTCGCAGCGCACGCGCGCCCGCATGGTGCAAAGGCTGCGCGAAAAGGGCATTCGGGACGAGCGCGTGCTCGGCGCCATGGCGAAGGTGCCGCGCCACCTCTTCGTCGAGGAGGCGCTGGCGAGCCGGGCGTACGAGGACACGGCGCTGCCGATCGGCTTCTCGCAGACCATCTCGCAGCCCTTCGTCGTCGCGCGGATGATCGAGCTGGTCCTTGCGAACGGGAAGGCGGGCAAGGTGCTCGAGGTCGGGACGGGCTGCGGCTACCAGGCCGCCGTGCTTGCCGAGGTCTTTCCGGAGGCCTACTCGGTGGAGCGGATCAAGACCCTGCACGAGCGCGCGCGCGCCAACCTGCTGGCGCTGCGGCTGAGAAACCTGCGGCTGGTGCACGGCGACGGCTATGCCGGGCTCGAAAGCGCGGCGCCGTTCCAGGCGATCGTCGTGGCCGCCGCCAGCCGCGAGGCGCCGCAGACGCTGTTACGCCAACTCGCGCTCGGTGGCAGAATGGTATTGCCGCTGCATGAAGGGACGGGACAAAGACTGATGCTTTACGAGCGTGGCACGCGCGGCTTCGTCGAGTCGGAGCTCGATCCGGTACGCTTCGTGCCGATGGAGATGGGAAAAGCGTGAAACCTGCCGGATGGGCGATGCTCGCTGCAGCCGCCGCCATCGCGGCCGGATGCGCGACCCAGCGACCACCGGCGCCGGTGGTCGACGGGCGCGCCAGGCCCGCAACCGCCAGGTCGGCCGCTACCCCGGCGCCGGTGACGCCGAAGTCCACGGCGGACTTCTACACCGTAAAGCGCGGCGATAGCCTCTACAGCATCGCCCAGGACCACGGCGTCGATCAGCGCGAGGTCGCGCAATGGAACGGGCTCGACGATCCGACGCGGCTGCGGGTGGGCCAGCAGCTGCGGGTCAGAGCGCCGTCCGCGTCGACGAGCGCTCCGGCC
>JBJMWH010000292.1:0-3041 GCA_045810245.1 Burkholderiales bacterium
CAGGGACTACATAAAGCGCGGCGTGCAGGAGGGAGCGGAATTGATTGCCGGCGGCGCGGAGCCGGTCGAGGGCGTGCCGCCCGGTGGCTACTACGTGCGGCCGACGGTGTTCGGCAAAGTGAAGAACAGCATGACCATCGCGCAGGAGGAGATCTTCGGCCCGGTGCTCTCGATCATTCCCTACCGCGACGAGGAAGAGGCGGTGCGCATCGCCAACGACAGCCCGTACGGCCTCGCCGGCGCGGTCTGGTCGAAGGACGAAGCGCGCGCGCAGCGCGTCGCGCGCCGCATCCGCGCCGGACAGGTGGACGTGAACGGGGGCGCCTTCAACCTGAACGCGCCCTTCGGCGGGTTCAAGCAATCGGGCCACGGCCGGGAGGCCGGCGTTTACGGCCTGGAGGAGTTCCTCGAGTACAAGTCGCTGCAGCTCAAGGGATGAGAATCAGGGCATGAAAGTCCTCGAGCTGCTCAGCCTCAGCGGCCGCAATGCGCTCGTCACCGGCGGCTCACGCGGCCTCGGCCTGCAGATGGCCGAGGCGCTCGGCGAGATGGGCGCCCGGGTGGCGCTCACCGCGCGCAAGAAGGACGAGCTGGAGCACGCGGTGTCGCAGCTTTCCAAACAAGGAATTTCGGCAAAGGCCTATATCTGCGACATCGGCCAGCGCGAAGCGATTCCTCCGGCCGCCGAGCAGATCCTGCGCGACTTCGGCAAGATCGACATCCTGGTGAACAACGCCGGCGCGACCTGGGGCGCGCCGGCCGAGGATCATCCGCTCGAAGGCTGGGACAAGCTCGTGAACGTGAACCTCACCGGCGTGTTCGTGCTCACGCAGCTCCTCGGCAAGCGCTCGATGATTCCGGCGAAATGGGGCCGCGTCATCAACATCGCCTCGATCGCGGGGCTCATGGGCCAGGACAAGCGCATCGTGCGCACCCTCGCCTACAACACCACCAAGGGCGGCCTGGTGAACTTCACGCGGGCGCTGGCGGCCGAGTGGGGCGAGTACGGCATCACCGTCAACGCGATCTGCCCGGGATTTTTTCCCTCGAAGATGACGCGCGCCACGCTCGACACCGCGGGCGAGCTGATCCGCGACTGGACCCCGACCAAGCGGCTCGGCAACGACGAGGACCTGAAGGGCCTCACCGCGCTGCTCGCCTCGGAGGCGTCGCGCCACATCACGGGGCAGGCGATCGCCGTGGACGGTGGGGCGAGCGTCATATGAGCATGAATGCGAACCAGACTACCAGCGCCCTCGAGTTCACCCGCGAATACCAGAAGAAGATCCCGTTCGTCACCCACCTGAAGATCCGGACCGAGACGCTCGGCAAGGGCACGGCGCAGCTCTCGCTGCCGATCGAGCCGCACCTCACCAACAGCCTGGGCACGGTGCACGGCGGGGTGATCATGTCGCTCCTCGACGTAGCGCTGTGCACGGCCGCGCGCACGTTGCACCCCGACTCCGTGGGCGTCGTCACCATCGACATGAGCACCTCGTTCATCGGCGGCGGCAACGGCGCGCGGCTCCTTGCCGACGCTCGCGTGATGAAGGATGCGCGCACCATGAGCTTCGTCGAAGCCGAGGCGAAGAACGAAGACGGCTCGATCGTGGCCAAGGCCATTGCCACGGTCAGGGTGCGCATGAAGGAGAAGGCATGAGCACGCCGAACCCCTACGCGGCGCCGAGAGCCCCGGTCGCCGACGCGGCGGACGCGCCGCGCAATTTCCTGCCCGCCGGCCGCGCCGTACCCGCTTCGCGCGGCTGGAGCTGGATCGTCGATGGCTGGGCGCTTTTTCGGCGCCAGCCGGGCGCCTGGATCGCCCTGGTCATCGTGGCGCTCCTCATCTTCATCGGCATGGCGCTGATTCCTGTCCTCGGTTCCCTCGCCGGCATGGTGCTTACACCGGTGTTCGCCGGGGGCCTCTTCGCCGCCTGCCGCGAGCAGGACCAGGGCCGCCCGCTCTCTGTGTCGCATCTCTTCGCCGGGTTCCGCGAGCGCTTCGGCACGCTCCTGTCCATCGGTTTTATCTATTTCGGCATCACGATCGCGGTCACGCTGGTCGTGGCTGTCGTGACCGGCGCGGGGATGTGGACGTTCCTTGGCAGCGCGACGGACTCCGGGGCGATCGCCGGCATGAGCCTCTCGGTCGTCCTTGCCGGCCTCATCATGGTCGCGCTGCTGCTGCCGGTATTCATGGCGCTGTGGTTCGCGCCGGCGCTCGCCATGTTCCACCAGCAGGGCCCCGCCGAAGCGATGAAAGCCAGTCTCGTCGCCTGCCTGAAGAACGTTCTGCCGTTCCTGGTCTACAGCGTTGTCGCGATGCTGCTCGGCTTCGTCGCTTCGATTCCGCTCGGCCTGGGCTGGCTGGTGCTTGGCCCGGTCATGGCCGCATCCCTATACGCGAGTTACCGCGACATCTTTTTCGACGAGCGCGCGGCCGCTCCACAGCCACGCCAGGCCGGCGAGCTGCACCAGCCATAGCGCGCCAAGCGCGTACGAGTAGCCGCGGGGGTCGTAACCCGCGGCAGTCTGCGGCCAGAGGCCCAGAATGACTCCGGTGCCCCACTGGCCGAGGAAGATGCCCAGGAACGTGAAGGTATTGAGCGCGGTATTGACGCGCCCGGCCATCTCGCGCGGGTAGCGGCGGGTGACGATCGAGTGGGCGAGGGTCGCCGAGGTGCCGCAGAACACGAAGCCCGCCCAGAGCGGGACCGCCGCGGCGGCGGCGCCGAGGGCGAGGAACGCGAGGCAGCAAAGGCTGCCGACCACGCCTGCGGCGAAGAGCGGCAGCTGGGAGCGCCCGCGCCGGGCGAATCGGTCGGCCAGCCGGCCGAAGAAGAGATATCCCGCGATCATCGCCGCCGCCGCGACGGCAAGCCCCTGCGCCGCGCCGGCGCGATCGTAGCCCGCGACGTCGCGCAGCCACGTAGTGATCCAGAGCGTGAAGAGCGACACCACCGCACACTGATTCGTGCCGATCGCGATCGCTACCCGCCAGAACGCTGCGTCGCGCGCCACCCTGGCAAGTCCACGCAAGC
>JBJMWH010000293.1:0-4920 GCA_045810245.1 Burkholderiales bacterium
CGCGACCGGAGCTCGGCCTCACGATGCCGCACACGATGTTGATGAGCGTGGTCTTTCCCGCGCCGTTCGGGCCGAGCAGCGCGAAGATCTCGCCGCGGCGGATGTCGAGGTTGACGTGCCTGAGCGCCTCGAAGCCGGAGGCGTAGGTCTTGGACAGGTCCGCGACTGACAGGATGACCGACATCGGCGACTATTGCGTTCGTAACTTGTCCAGGGCCGCGCGCAGCTCCGCCACCTCGGACTCCAAGCGCGCGACTCTTGCATCCAGGGCGCCTTTTCCGGGGTTTTCATCCCGGACTTCTCGTTCCCTAGACATCGCATCAGCTGCTGGCGTACCGCTCAGGAGATGCGCCCAGCGGTGCTCGCGCGCGCCGGGAAGCCGTGCAAGCTGCATCACCAGAGCGCCCGCCGGCCGCGCCGCGAGCTCCTGCAGGAACGCCTCCACCGCGGAGAGATCGGCGAAGCGATGCAGGCGCTCGCAATTGATGCGCAGCTCGCCGGGCGTCTGCGGCCCGCGCAGCATGAGCACCGTGAGGATCGCCACCGACTGCGAGGGGATCTTCAGGACCGGCTCGACATTGTGCGCGTAGCGCGCCACGCGGCTGCCGCTGGACTCGATCACGAGATTGCGCCGCTTGAGGCCGTCGAGGGTCGCCTGGACCTCGCTCTCGGTCGCCTCCATCACCGGCGAGCGGCTGGTCTTCTGATTACAGCCGGACACCAGCGCGTTGAGCGTCAGCGGGTAGGTATCCGGGACGGTGTGCTGCTTTTCCACCAGCGTGCCGAGCACGCGCGTTTCCAGGAGCGACAGGTCGTTCATCGAGCCCGCAATTATCTTTCAAGACGAACTGATAATTCGGGGTCAGAGCCCGAATTCGCGTTTACGTACGTGAAACTACAGTTGGGCGAGGCAGGCCTTGTGCCGCTCGCCGACGCGCATAGCGTATCCGTAGCTCGTCAGCCGGCGCGGGGTCTTGAAGCTCTCGACCACGATCATCGGCACGACGGCGCGCGGCGCGTGCCGGCCGAGCACGCCGTCGACCATGGTGAACACCGAGAGGTAGAGGCGGCTGCGCTCGAACTCGGCGCTCTGCCCGAGCTCCAGGTCGCTGCGCACCTCGGCGTTCGTCATCTCGAAATGGCCGGCCAGGGTGCGCACGGCGGTCTCGGTGCGGCTCACTTCACGCGTCGGCTTGCCCTGCTCGAAGCGCAGGAGGTCGCCGTCGAGCTCGAGCGCGGCGCCGGTCAGCTCCCCCACCGCCTTCTGGAACGCGGCGTTTCGGCTGGCGTAGCGGCCGGCGTTGTAGTCGGCGAAGCGATAGCGCAGGTCATCGTAGGGCGCATCGTAGTCGAAGAGGTGCGCGATGCCGAAATAGAGGCCGCCGCGGCGCGTGAACACCTCCTCCCGCATCGATCCCTGCACCGCGAAGGGATAGCGGCTCGAAGCGGCGTAGCGCTGCGCGAAAGCGATGCTCACCTGCATCGGGCCGCCGCTGCGCACCGGGTTCTGCTCGCCGAACAGCGACTTGCCGAGCGGCACGCGGCTGGCGAAGTCCTCGAACATGTCCGAGACGTGGCGCTCGGTTGTCGCGGCGTCGAGCCGTTCGCCGTAGGTACGACCATCCGAAGAGGCGAGCTTGAGCGCCGACTCTGCCACCACCTTGGGGACCCCAGCGCGCTCGCGCCGCTTGTCGAGCTCGCGCCGCGCGAGCTCCGGCAGCCCCGGAATCGCCGGATCGACGCGGAAGCTCGATTCCTGCTCGACGATCGCGATCACCGCGCAGACGTTCTCCGCGGTCGGCTCGATGCGCAGCGCCGCGAGCGCCGCGTACATGTCCTCGGCCCAGCCGCGACGGTCGGCGAGGCGCGTGGGCAGGAGCTCCTCCACGAGCGCCGGGCCGCGCACGATGGCGCCGCCCTCCGTGCGTTGCTGCTGCCCGCCGGATCGTTGCTGCTGCGCGCCGGGCAGCGGGTCGCGAGGCGGCGTGGCGCACCCTGCCAGAAGTACCAATACCGCGGCAGCGAGGCGTACCGGTTTCCGCATCCCGCGAGCTTAGCGAACCGCCGCCGATAACACGATGCGCCTTTTCACACATGCCGTCAGCGAAAGCGCGTTACAAAGTGAATTTCAGTGAAGAAATCAACGCACCGGGAAGGTGCGAGCTCGACGTCGACCGCTCCCCATAGGTCGAAACGTCCGGCAGGAGCTCGCGCTCGCGCGTGAGCTCGATGAGGTTCTCGCCGAGCATCCGGTAGATCGAGTCGTCGAAGCGCATCGGCGTGACCGGCGCGACGATGCGCCCGTGCTCCACCCAGAAGGTCGCGAAGCGGGTCATGCCGGTGATGCGGCCGGCGGGCCGGTCGGAGAAGTTGAGATACCACAGGTTGCTCACGTAGAGGCCCGTGTCCAGGGCATCGAGAATCTGCCTGCTCTCGAGGTCCCCGGGAGAAAGCTCCATCGCTTCGGGGCTTTCGCGTCCGGCGTTGGGAGCGAGCCCGTATTCCCTGGCCGAGCGAGGCGAGACGAGCGCGTCGCGCAGCCGCCCCTCCTCGATCAGCGTCACGCGCGGTGGCTTCACGAAGCCCTCGCCCTGGAAGCCCGGCGCCATCCCTTCGGCGGTGTTCTCGATGATCGTGACCTTGCGACTCAGTGTGCTTCCCGACTCCATGCGAAGGAGCGGGCTTTGCTTGGTGGCTCGCGCCCGCGACGAGAAGCCGCCCCAGGAAAGCAGTCCCGTCACCTCCTCCAGCGCCCGCGGCGCAAGATAGACGCGGTATTCACCGGGCTCGATGGTCCGCCGCGGCTTCCTCAGGTGCGTGAGTTGATCGGCGGCGGCGTACAGCTTGCCGGCAAAAGTCTCCTCGCTCCATTCGAAGCCGGCATAGCCGGTCTTCACCGCCTTGTCGCCCTCGAGGTACAGGCTCCAGTCGAAGTTGAAGCTGTCCACCTCGTGCCAGTTGCGCTGGCCGAGCGAGTTGGCGAAGCCGCGGCAGAGCGTTCCGGCGGCATAAATGCCGACCAGGTCCTGCCCTTGCGCCTTTCCGACGACATATTGCGCGACCGCGTCGGCAGGCATGAGGGTGCCGCGGCGCTCGGCTGCGGTCGAGCGGGGCGCTTCGTTGACGAGAAGCCAGGGATCCTCGGGCAGATCTTCGAGCACCCCGCGGAGCTGGTCGAGCGCCATCCTGCAGGCGTCGAAGTCTTCGCCTCCTAGAGCGAGCGTGGCCGATGCCTGGCGGCGCTCGCGAATCAGCCGCAGCGAAACGTAGCTCTGCTCGACGCTTCCCGCCTGGCGCACCTTGCCGCGGTTGAAGCGCACGAAGTCGGAGCGCTCACCGGAGAATTCGCAAAGCAGCATCTCGGGCGACTTCAACACGCGGCCGAGCCGCTCCGCGAGCTCAAAAAAGCGTGCCTTCACCGCAATCCCGCGGGAAGCGAATCCTGCTCCGGGAAAAAGCAGCCTAACGCGTCGTTCGAGCAGCCTTGCGCTGCTTCAGCGCCTGAGCCCGGCAGTCGAGCAGCGCTTCCAGGACCGTTGCGCCTGCGCCCTCCACCGAGCGCTTGAGGACGCTCGTTTGGCGGGCCGGGCGCTCGTCGGGCCTCCTGGTCCAATAGACCGTATAGCCGGCGCCGTTGCGCGTGATGATGATGACGCCCTGCCTTGTCATGTCCGCGGCGATTGCGTCGAGGCCCTGCCCTCCCAAGGAAAGGCCGTCCCCCACGCTGCGCCAGCGATCGAAGAGTCCCATGCGCCGTCCCTTGCTCTTGCGGCCACGCTCGACCGAACGTTCGGAGGAAGTTTGTCACCATCGCGGGGGGCGCCAATAAGGAACTAAGTCCTTCTTCAGGCGGATTGGCCGCCGAACACCTCGACCTCGGAGAAGAGGCACGCCGGCGCGGCATGGCCGCAGTGGATCGCCTGATTGGGCTCGCCCTTGCCGCAGTAGAGCGTGCCGTGCACCTCGAACGATGCCGGGCCGCCGACGCGGCGCAGGCTGCGCCAGAACGTGGCCGAGACGCCGCGATAATTCGGGTTCTTCACCACGCCGCGCCGAGCGCCGTCCTCGACCAGCTCGCCCCACTCGCAGCCGAACTGGAACTTGTTGCGCGAGTCGTCGATCGACCAGGACACGTTGGTGCGCATCAGCACTCCGCGGCGCATCGAAGCGATCATCTCTTCGAGCGTGCTCGATCCCGGCTCGACGTTGAGATTCGCCATGCGGTGAATCGGCGGGCGGTTCCAGCCGCTCGCACGGGAGTTCGCCACGCCCGGGCCGCCGAGCGCCGACACCAGAATGCCGTTGCGGATCAGCAATACCTTGCGCGCTGCCATGCCTTCGTCGTCGAACGCATAGGTCGCGAGCTCGCCTTGCAGAGGATCGTAGGCGACGTTGAGCAGATCCGATCCGTAGCGATACGAGCCGATCATCTCCGGAGTGACGAAGCTCGTGCCCGCGTAGTTTCTTTCATCGCCCAGAACCCTATCCAACTCCAGGGGGTGGCCTATGGACTCGTGGATCTGCAGCATCATCTGGTCCGGCATCAGGAGGAGATCCATCTTTCCCGACGGACAATTGGGCGCCGCGAGAAGCTGCAACGCATCGTGGGCGAGCCTTTGCCCGCTGCCGATGAATCGGGCATGCTCCACCTGCTCGAATCCGCCCTGGCGCGCGTGGTCGAGGCTGCGCGACTGCGTCTCCATGCCTTCATTCGCGGTCACGCGCATGTGCGGCAGCGTGAAGCGGAAATGCTGTGCCACTTCGCCGCCCGTGCTGGTGAGATAGAGCCGCTCCTCCTCGACGAGCTCGAGGGACGCGTAGCGCTCCACGATCCGGTCGTCGATCTTCGCCGCCCTGCACTCGGCCGCGAGCAGATCGTGCATTTCTCCTTTGGAAGGCGCTTCGCGCAGCACTCGCGTT
>JBJMWH010000294.1:0-5412 GCA_045810245.1 Burkholderiales bacterium
CACGCTCGTGTCGCTCGACGCGCTCGAGGAGCTGCGGCGCATCGAGGCATCCCCTCACGGAACGCGCATCGGCGCTGGCGTATCGCTGCAGATTCTTTCCGAAGAACCGGGAATTCCGGCCGCGCTGCGCGAAGCCGCGCGCTCGGTGGCGGCGCCGGCGCACCGCGCGGCCGCGACGCTCGGCGGGAATCTCTGCCTCGACACGCGCTGTGTCTACTACAACCAGAGCGAGCAGTGGCGCCGCTCGCACGGATATTGCCTCAAGTTCGGCGGTGACACGTGCCACGTGGCGCCCCAGGGAAACAAGTGCCGCGCCGCCTATAGCGGGGACCTCGCGCCCGCCTTGCTCGTTTTGGAGGCAAAGATTGAAGTCTCCGGCGCGCTGCGGCCGTTGCAAAAGCTCTACCAAGACGACGGCGCCAGGCATCTCGTGCTCCAGCCCGGCGAGATCGTCGCGGCGGTGCATCTGCCGCCGGCGAAGGGCCGCTCGGGTTACGTCAAGCTGCGCTCGCGCGGCTCGATCGACTTTCCGCTCGCCGGCGTAGCAATGACGCTTTCTTTAAGTACCAACCTTATTCGTGAGTTGCGCGTCGCACTTACCGGCACCAACTCGCGGCCGCTCCTCATCGAAGGAACCGAGGCGCTCGTCGGCACAGAAGCCGGCGCGGCGACCGCCGCGGCGCTCGCGAAGCTGGTCCAGAAGCAGGCCGGGCCGATGCGTACCACGCTCACCGCGGCCGACTATCGCAGGCAGGGCGCAATGGTGCTCGCGCGGCGCCTGCTCGCGCGGCTGACCAAGGAAGAGGTTCAGGGAGAGATTCAGGGAGGGACATCATGATGAAACTGGACGGCAAGAACGCGGTGGTCACGGGCGCGGCCTCCGGCATCGGGCGCGCCACCGCCAAGGCGTTCGCCCAGGCGGGGGCGCGCGTTGTGCTCGGCGACATCAACGAGGAGGGCGGGGACGCCGTCGCAGGCGCGATCTGCGCTGGCGGCGGCGTCGCCGAATACATCCGGGTCGACATCACCGACCCGGCTTCGGTGGAAGCGTTCAGCAAGGAGGCGCTCGGCAAGCTCGGGCGCATCGACATCGTCGCCAATGTCGCCGGCTGGGGCCGCACCGAGCCCTTCGTGCAGAACACGCCCGAGTTCTGGAAGAAGCTGATCGACCTCAACCTCGTCGGCACGATCCTCGTGACGCGCGCTTTTCTCGATCCGATGATCGAGCGCCGCTCGGGCAAGATCGTGTGCGTGGCGAGCGACGCCGGCCGCGTCGGCAGCCTCGGCGAGACCGTGTACTCGGGCGCGAAAGGCGGCGTCATCGCCTTCTGCAAGGGCCTCGCGCGCGAGATGGCGCGCTCCAACATCACGGTCAATTGCGTCTGCCCGGGGCCGACCGACACGCCGCTCATGGCGGCGGTGCCGGACAAGATCAAGGACGCGTTCAGCCGCGCCACGCCGATGCACCGGCTGGCACGGCCCGAAGAGATCGCCGACGCGATTCTCTTCTTCGCGAGCGGCCATTCGGACTTCGTCACCGGCCAGGTGCTGTCCGTGAGCGGCGGCCTGACCATGGCGGGATAGGAACCATGTACACACTCAAGGCAGCGGACTGGCAGCCGAAGCACTTCAAGTGGCAGGTGGCGAACCGCGTGGCGACGCTGACGCTGAACCGCCCCGAGCGCAAGAATCCCCTCACGTTCGAGAGCTACGCCGAGCTGCGCGACACGTTTCAGCGGCTGCACCACGCCGAGGACGTGCGCGCGGTGGTCCTCACCGGCGCCGGCGGCAACTTCTGCTCCGGCGGCGACGTGCACGAGATCATCGGCCCGCTGACCAAAATGGACATGCCGGGGCTCATGGCCTTCACGCGCATGACCGGGGCGCTGGTGCGCGAAATGAGGAGCTGCCCGCAGCCGATCATCGCCGCGATCGACGGCGTCTGCGCCGGCGCCGGGGCGATTCTCTCCATGGCAAGCGACTTGCGCTACGCCACGCCCGAGGCGAAGACCGCGTTCCTCTTCGTGCGCGTCGGCCTCGCCGGCTGCGACATGGGGGCTTGCGCCATCCTGCCGCGCATCATCGGGCAGGGCAGGGCCTCCGAGCTTCTCTATACAGGGCGCTCGATGAGCGCCGAAGAAGGCCTGGCATGGGGGTTTTTCAACCAGATCCTCGCCTCCGAAAAGGTCCTGGCGCACGCCCAGTCCATGGCGCAGTCGCTCGCCGACGGACCGGCGTTCGCGCACGCGATGACCAAGAAATGCCTGCACCAGGAGTGGAACCTGTCGATCGAGCAGGCGATCGAGACCGAGGCCGAGGCGCAGGCGATCTGCATGCAGACCGGCGATTTCGAGCGCGCCTACAACGCGTTCGTGGCGAAGCAAAAGCCGAAGTTCGAAGGCAACTGAGCCGTGAGCAGGGACGAGGCCTTTCTCGCCTGGCCCTTCTTCGAGGAGCGCCACCGGCGCCTCGCGGACGAGCTCCACCGGTTTGAAGTCCCGGAGGAAAAGGCTTGCGTGGATCAAACCTGCCGCGAGCTGGTGCATCGGCTCGGCGAGGCCGGGCTCCTTCGGCACTGCTGCGTCCTCGAGGCCGGAGCGCATTTCGACGTGCGCAGCCTCGCCCTTTCCCGCGACATCCTTGCGCGGCGCGAACCGCTCGCCGATTTCGCTTTTGCCATGCAGGGGCTGGGCACGGGTCCGATTTCCCTGTTCGGAAGCGGCGAGCAGCGCCTCCGGTACTTGCCGCCGGTCATAAAGGGTCGAAAAATCGCCGCGTTCGCGCTCTCGGAGCCGCATGCGGGAAGCGACGTACAGGCGATCGCGACACGAGCGCGTCGCGAGGGACCGCAGTGGGTCCTCGACGGTACCAAGACGTGGATCTCGAACGGCGGCATAGCCGACCACTACGTGGTCTTTGCCCGGACCGGGGAAGAGCAGGAAAGGGCGAGCCTTGGTGCCTTCATCGTCGACGCGGGTACTGCGGGTCTGAAGGTGGTGGGGCAGATCCAGACCATGGCGCCGCATCCGCTGGCGACTGTTGAATTTCAGCATTGCAGGCTCGGGCAAGAGGCCCTGATCGGCACGCCCACCCAAGGAATGAAGATCGCGCTGGCGACGCTGGATGTTTTCCGCACCACCGTCGGCGCTGCGGCGCTTGGCCTCGCGCGCCGGGCGCTCGACGAGGCGCTCGCACGCGTGAAGAGCCGGCGCGTGTTCGGCAAGCCGCTCGCCGAGTTCCAGCTCACCCAGGCGCGACTCGCGGACATGGCGCTCGCGGTGGACGCCGCCGCGCTCCTGGTCTATCGCGCGGCGTGGGTCAAGGACGCCACCCGCGGCCGGGTCACGCGCGAGGCCGCGATGGCGAAGCTCTTTGCCACCGAATCGGCGCAGGAGGTCATCGACTCCGCGCTGCAGCTTTTCGGCGGGACCGGCGTGGTCTCGGGCATGGCGGTGGAGCGGCTCTATCGCGAGATTCGCGCGCTGCGCATTTACGAAGGCACGAGCGAAATCCAGAAGCTCGTGATTGCCGACAGCCTGCTCAGGGAGGAGAAGGTCGCATGAAGATCGATGCGTTCACCCACATTTTTCCGAAGGCCTACTGGGAGCGCATGCTGCGGGTGCTGCCCGACGGGCGCGACATGAACAAGCGCGTGCGCGCCATTCCGAGCATCGTCGAGCTCGACGCGCGCTTCCGCATCATGGACCAGTTCGGCGACGACTACCGCCAGGTGCTCACGAACGGTTCTCCTGCGATCGAAGCCTTTCCAGAAAAAACGACGCAAGACCTGGCCCGGACCGCCAACGACGGCATGGCGGAGCTCGTTGCCCGCTACCCGGAGCGCTTCGTCGGCTTCGCCGCGTCGCTGCCGATGAACGACATCGACGCGGCGTGCGCGGAGACGAGCCGCGCGATCGAATCGCTCGGCGCGATCGGCGTGCAGGTGTTCACGAATATCAACGGCCGGCCGCTCTACCGCCGCGACACGCTGCCGCTTTTCGATCTCGTCGCACGCTACGACCTGCCGATGTGGATGCATCCCGCGCGCGGCGCGGAGTTTGCCGACTACGCCGGAGAAGCGAAGAGCCACTACGAGATCTGGTGGACGCTCGGCTGGCCCTACGAGACCAGCGCCGCGATGGCGCACATGGTGTTCGGGGGTCTCTTCGACCGGCACCCAGAGTTCAAGCTCATCACGCACCACATGGGCGGAATGATTCCGTACTTCGAGGGGCGGGTTGGGCCGGGCTGGGACCAGCTCGGCAAGCGCACCTCCGACGAGGACTATGCGCCCCTCCTGGAAAGAATGAAGAGCAAAGGCAGGCGGCCGGTCGACTACTTCAAGCTCTTCTACGCCGATACCGCGCTTTTCGGCGCGCACGAAGCGACGAAGTGCGGCCTGCGCTTCTTCGGCGTCGAGCGGACGCTCTTCGCCTCCGACGCCCCGTTCGATCCGGAGGGCGGCCGCGCCTACATCCGGGACACGATCGAGATCGTGGAGCGCCTCGAGCTATCGCCCGCCGAGCGGCGCGCGATCTACGCCGGCAACCTGCGGCGGCTTTGCAGGCTGGACCAGAAGGAGCGGACATGGAAGGCCTTGCCCTCGACGCTCGCCGCATAGCCGCCGAGCGCGCGCGCGGCATCTGGCCCGAGCGCGTAGCCACCGACTACCTCGACCGTTGGGTGGAGGAGAAGCCCGACGCGGCGGCGATCGTCGGCTGGCGCCTGGAGGAGGAAGCGGCGACCACGCTCACGTGGCGCGGGCTCGCAACCCGCGTCGCAGGGACCGCGGCGGCGCTCGAGGCCGCCGGCGTGCGCCGGGGCGACGTGGTGTCGTTCCAGCTGCCGAACTGGTGGGAATTCGTCGCGCTCTATCTCGCGACGGTTCGTCTGGGCGCGGTGGCGAATCCGCTGATGCCGATCTTCCGCCACCGCGAGCTCTCGTTCATGCTGCGGCAGGCCGACGCGCGTGCGTTCATCGCGCCCGAGCGGTTCCGCGGCTTCGAGCACGGCGCGCTCGCCCGGCAGCTCGCGGACGAGATTCCTGGCATGAAGCTCCTCGGGTTGGAGATCTGCAATAACCCGCTGCGAGGCGAATTCGAAAACGCTGCGCGCTTGCGCCCGAATGATGTCACCCAGCTTCTCTATACGTCCGGAACAACCGGCGAATCGAAGGGCGCGCTGCACACCTCCAACACGCTCCTCGGCGCTGTTTTTGAATTTGCAAAGTTTATGAACTTCCGCAAGGACGACGTGGTGTTCATGCCTTCGCCGCTCGCGCACCAGCTCGGCTTCTGCTACGGCATGCTGCTCGCTCTCGGCCTCGGCGTGCCGCTCGTGCTCACCGACATCTGGCGCGCGGCGCGGGCGGCGCAGCTGATCGAGGAGAACGGCGCGACCTTCTGCTTCGCG
>JBJMWH010000295.1:0-9928 GCA_045810245.1 Burkholderiales bacterium
AGCGCCACGCCGAACGCCACCACCATGCGCCACGGCAGGCGGTATTCGCCGAGCGAGAGGCTCTTGCCGATGTACGCCGCCTCCACCATGCGCTGGTCGACGCCGAACACGAGGATCAGGCCCACCTCGATGATGAAGGCGAGGCCGAAGAAGAACGCGAGCCCGCGCACCGCCGCCTCGCTGCCGCGCTTCTCGAAGGCCTCGTAGTAGAAGCGGTAGATGAGGATGCCGAGGACGAAGAACGCGGGCATCAGCACGACCCCGGCCACGATCGGGTCGAGGCCGTAGCCCGCGAGGAGGTAGGTGAAATACGAGCCCAGCACCATCACTGCGGGATGCGCGACGTGGGGCACGTCGAGCAGGCCGAAGGACACCGACAGGCCGATGCTGACGGCGGCGTAGAAGCAGCCCAGCAGCACGCCGAAGAGCAGCGCCTCGAACAGCAGGTCGAACGAAAAAACCATAGGCCCCTAAAAAAACGGCGCGGTGATGCCGCGCCGTCTCTCCTGATTCAAGGGAATCGCGCTTATCCCTTGGCCGAGCGCGCCTTCTCGAATGGCGCAAGCACCTCGCCGGTCTTGTAATCGTCCGGGTAGATCACGACCTGCTTGCCGGGCTGGCGGAACTGCTCGACGTCCTTGTCGACCACGCCGCGGAACTGCGCCTGCACTACGCGCGGCTTGGCCCACTCGCCGTGCTTGTCGAAGCTGATCGGCCCGACGATGGTCTTCATCTCGTTCTTGCGCAGGTACTCGGCCATCTTCTTCTGGTCGAGGCTCTTGGTGCCATTCACCGCCTGCTCGAGCATCTGGCCGATGGCGTAATTGAACGGCGGCAGATAGAAGCCGAGCGGGTCGACCTTGGCCTCGGCGGCCTTCTTCGCGTAGCGCGCGAGGAAGTCCTCGATCCCGGGGTACTTCATCCCGGGCACGTAGGAGTTGTAATTCGTGATGCCGTTGAGCAGGCTTCCGAGCGAAGACATGATCGGGGTGAACTGCAGGCCGACCATGCCGCCACCGAACAGCTTGACGCCGGAGCCCACGCCGATCTCGTTCACCGCGCGCACGATCGCCACCGAGTCGTTCGGATAGGACATCACGAACACCATGTCCGGCTTGGCCGCGCGGATGCCGCGGATGAGCGACGAGAAGTCGGTGGTGGCCGGCGGGTAGTTCTGGTCGTACACCGTCTTGATGTCGGCCTTCTTGGCGAGCTCGCGCGCACCGTTCGCCAGGCTCTGCGCGAAATCGTTGTCGGCCGCGAGCACCGCGAGGGTCTTCGAGCCGACCTTCAGCCCGTTCTTGAAGAAGCCGTCCGACCAGCTCGAGGCGTCGTTCCACGGCGAGTTGTTGAACCACATGTCGTGCTGCACCTTCGCGTTCACCTGGAACGAGAAGTTGCCCATGAGGAGCAGCCCGCGCTGCTTCACCATCGGCATGATCGGCGCGGTCGGCACCGTGCCGTAGGGCGCGATCAGGAGATCCACCTTGTCGACGTCGAGCAGCTTGGTGTAGATGCCCGGCACGTTGGCGGGGTTGGTCTGGTCGTCGTAGACGGTGAAGTCGACCTTGCGGCCGAGCAGGCCGCCCTTCTGGTTCACGTCCTCGACCCACATGCGCAGCGCGAGCAGCGCGGCCTGCCCGCCCGCGCCCAGCGACCCGGTCTGCGGCATGCTCATGCCGATCTTCACCGCGTTCTGCTGTGCGCGCGCGCGCCTTACGGGAATCGCGGCGGCGAGCGCGCTGGCGCCCACCGCGCCGAGCACCTTCCTTCGGGTGACATTCACTCGGACAGTCATTCGGACTCCTCCTTTGATTTTTGGATTCTAGCCTAGCCCGCGACGAACTCGACAAAGCCTTCCATGTACTTTCGAAGCCGGGCGCGGATCGCATCGTCGGCGAGCCGGCCTGCGGCGTCGAACACCTTGGCCGCGCCGCCCACGTAGAGCAGCTGGCCGAAGTAGGGCCGCATACCAAGGGTGCGGAACACCGGCAGCCACGCCGCCTGCGACAGCACCGTGCCGAAGGCGCCGGGCGAGGCCCCGATCAGCCCCACCGCGCGCCCCTTGAACACGCGTGGGACGTCGGCCGGCGGCCGCGTCAGCCAGTCGATCGCGTTCTTGAACACCCCCGGGATCGAGTTGTTGTACTCGGGCGTGACCAGGAGAAGGGCATCGGCGGCCGCGATGCGCTCCTTCAGTTCCGCGGCGCGCGCGGGAATGCCCTGCGCGGCCTCGACGTCGCCGTCGTAGAGCGGGATGCCGCGGATCGTCTCGATCTCGAGCGTCGCCTGCTGCGGGCATTCCTCGAGCGCCGCGCGCAGGAGCGCCGCGTTGAACGAGCCGGCGCGCAGGCTACCGGCGATTCCGACGATTTGCACTGATCCCCAGCAGGCGAGCGGCGTTGCCGCCCATGATCTTGCTCTTGTCGGAAGTGGAAATGCCCGGTGTACCGCCGATGAAGTCGACCGGGTGGTCCATCCCCATGTCGTACGGATAGTCGGTGCCGAGCACCACGTGGTCGGCGCCATAGCGCTTCACCATGTTCGCGAGCATCGTGCGGTCGAACGTGATGGTGTCGAAATAGAACTTTTCGAGGTAGCTCGAAGGCTTGCGCTTGATCACGGTATGGCAGTCGGGGCGGGCCTTCCACGCATGATCCATCCGCGCCCAGTAGTGGGCGAGATAGCCGCCGGCGTGCGGCAGCACGATCTTCAGCCGCGGGTTGCGCTCCAGCACGCCGTCGAAGATGAGGTGGCTCGCGGCCACGGTGGTCTCGAGCGGATTGCCGATCACGTTGTTGAAATAGTGGTTCGTCAGGCGCTCGCCGTGAGTGAAGCCGATCGGGTGCATGAAGATCACCACGTCGAGCTCCTGCGCCTTGGTGAAGAATTTTTCGAGCGCGAGGCGCGGGTCAGTGAGGTCCATGCCGTTCACGCTCGGGTTGATCTCGACCCCGCGCAAGCCGAGGTGTTTCACGGCATGCTCGAGCTCGCTTACGGCGAGAGAGGAATCCTGCAAAGGCACGCTGCCGAGCGCGACGAAGCGATCCGGCCACTTCGACACGATCTCCGCGAGGCGCTCATTCACCATGCGCGCGAGCGCCTGCCCTTCGCCCGGCTCGGTCCAGTAGTACGTCTGCTGCGGCGCCGGCGAAACCGCCTGGATGTCGATTCCCATCCGGTCCATGTCCTTCAGCCGCACCTCGATCGAGGACAGCTTCGGCGCGCGATCGCGCATCTGCTTGGCGTTGGTCTCGCGCGTGAGCGCGTTGGCGAACTTGACGTTGGGATCGTATTGCGCCGGGTTGCGGTCGGCGACCTTCGCCGCCACGTCGGGATTGGCGTAGTGGCAGTGCAGGTCGATCTTGAGGCGCTTCCCTTTCCTTGTTTTGACTTTTGCAACGGAAGCCGAAGACCGCGGGGCGCAGCTGTACATCATCTAGAACACTCCCAGATGTTGAGTAATGAGGGCCGGATTGTCGCGCACCTGCCCGGCGGGGCCGCAGAACGCGACTCGCCCGGTGTTGAGCAGCACCGCGTCGTCGGCCAGCTCGAGCGCCATCTTCACGTTCTGCTCGACCAGCACGATCGACTGGCCCTGCGCCTTCAGCTTGGCGATGGTGCGGCCGACCTCGGCCACGATCAGCGGCGCGAGGCCTTCGGAAGGCTCGTCGAGCAGCAGGAGCCGCGGGTTCCCCATGAGCGCGCGGCCGATCGCGAGCATCTGCTGCTCGCCGCCCGAGAGCGAGCCTGCGTGCTGCTCGGCGCGCTCGCTCAGCCGCGGAAAAAGCTCGAACACCGCTTTGAGGCTCCAGCCGGCCGGACCTTTGCGGTGGGCGACCTCCAGGTTCTCGCGCACCGTCAGGGTCGGGAACACGCGCCTGCCCTGCGGGACGAGGCCCGCCCCCTTGCGCGCGATCGCCTCGGGGGACAGGCGCTCGATCGCCTCCCCGAACAGGCGCACCCCGCCCCGGCGCGGGCGCAGCCATCCGATCACCGTGTTCATGCAAGTCGTCTTGCCGGCACCGTTGCGGCCGAGAAGCGCGAGCACCCTGCCCTCGGCGACGCCGAAGGACACCGAGTGCAGGACGTGGCTCTCGCCGTAGAGCGCATCCACGTTCTCCAAGAGAAGAGCCTCAGTGGCCAAGATAGACTTCCCGGGTTCGAGGATCGGCGACGACTTCGGCGCGGTTTCCTTCGACGATCACGCTGCCGTAATGCAGCACGGTGATGCGCTCGGCCATGTCGAGCGCGGTATCCATGTCGTGCTCGATCATCACCACCGTCACGTCGCGCGGAATGCCCGCGATCAACGCCTTGACGGCGACGCGCTCTTCGCGCGACAGCCCGGCGAGCGGCTCGTCCAGGAGCAGCACCTTCGGCGCCTGCGCCAGCGCCATCGCGATCTCCACCCGGCGCTTGTCGCCGTAGGCCACCTCGGCCAGCGGCCGCTTTGCGAACCCTCCGAGGCCAACGCGCTCCAATACCGCCCTCGCCTCCTCGTACACGGCCGGCGGAATCGTGCCGAAGGCGTTCCAGCGGAGCTTGCGCAGCCCGAGGAGCGACAGCGCGATGTTGTGCTCGAGCGTGTCCTTCGGGAAGAGGGTGATGATCTGGTAGGTGCGGCCGAGGCCCAGGTGCGCGCGGCGGTGGGTCGCGAGGCGCGTCATCTCGGTCTCGAACAGCGTGATTCTCCCGGCGTCCGAGGCGAGGTCGCCGGTGATGAGGTTGAAGAGCGTGGTCTTGCCGGCACCGTTCGGGCCGATGATCAGCCGGCGCTCGCCTGGGGCGACCTCGAGCGAGACCCCGTTGATCGCGGGCAGGCCGCCGAAGGATTTTTTCAGGTTATGGATCTGAAGCGCCGCCATAGCCTTTGCACGCCCGGGACCACGCCTTCCGGCATGAATACCACGATGACCACGAACACCACGCCCATCAGCATGTTCCAGCGCTCGACGTAGCCGGAGACGTAATTCTTCAGCAGCATGACGACGGCCGCGCCGAGGAGCGGCCCCCCCAGCGTGCCCGAGCCGCCCGCGATCACCGCGAGCAGGCCTTCGGCCGAGTTGGTGAGCGAGAGCGAAACCGGGTGGATGTACTTGTGGTAGTAGACGAAGAGCAGGCCCGAGACCGCGCCCCAGAATCCGGCATAAACGAACGCAGTCCAGCGAACCAGCCACACGTGGTGCCCGAGCGCCGCCATGCGCCGAGGCTGGTCGCGCGTGCCGCGCAGCACCGCGCCGAAGGGCGAGCCGACGAAGCGCGCCATCATCCAAACCGCGGCGACTGCAACGGCCAGGGTGCAGAAGTAGAACGTGGTCGCGTTGTCGAGGTTGAGGCCGAAAGGCGCCGGCCGGGTCAGCCCCCGCACCCCGTTGTCGCCGTCGGTCATCGCGACCCAGCGGTAGGCCGTTCCCCAGAGCACCTGCGAAAGGGCGAGCGTGAGCATCAGGAACCCGAGGCCCGCAGCGCGCAGGGCGATGAGACCGAAGAACGCGGCCATGAGCGTCGTCCCGAGCAGCGCGAGCAGCGCCCCGACGAAGTGGGACACGCCCAGCTTTAAGTACAGGAGCGCAGACGCGTACGCGGCAACGCCGAGATACGAAGCGTGGCCGAGCGTTGGAAGACCGCCGTAGCCGAGGAGCAGGTTGATGCTCGAGACGAACACCGCGAAGATGAAGATCTGGCTCGTGAGGTTGATGTAGTACTCCCCCATCACCAGGGGAAGCACAAGCAGTCCTGCGAGCAGCACGCCCCAGCGGATCACGCCGCGAACCTCCCGAAGAGCCCCTTCGGCCTGAAGGCGATCACCAGGATCATCGGCAGGAAGAGAATCACGTAAGCGAGGTCGGGGAAGCGCGCGACACCGAAGGTGTAGACGAATCCGGTGATGAAGGCGCCGACGAAGGCGCCCACCAGGCTGCCGACGCCGCCGAGGATCACCACGATGAGCGCGAGCGGCAGCATGTCGGCGTCGAGGCCCGGGTAGGCCGACATGATCGGACCTCCGATCACGCCGCCCGCGCCGGCGAGCGCCGCGCCGAGGCAGAACACGGTGGTGAAGAGGCGCGAAACCGGAATCCCGACCGCTCGCGCCATGTCCCGGTCGTCCACCCCGGCGCGGATCATGGCGCCCAATCGGGTCCGTTCCATCAGGAAATACAACGAAAGTCCGACCAGAATGGCAATCACCACCACGGCCAGCCGGTATGCGGGAAACGCGAGGCCCGCGATGAACACCGGCCGCTGCAGGAACGCAGGCGTCGGCACGGGGATCGGATCGCCTCCCCAGACGACGAGGCACAGGTCGGCAATGATGAAAGCGAACCCCAGCGTGACCAGCACCTGCGAGAGCACGTTGCCGGCGAGCTTCCTCAGGATGAACCGCTCGAGCAAGCCGCCGAAGAACGCGACGGCGATGCCGGCGGCGAGCGCTGCGAACCAGAGGTTGGGCACCACCTTGAGCACGCTCACGCCGAGGTACGCGCCGAGCATGAACAGGCCGCCGTGCGTCAGGTTCGCGATCCTCATCAGGCCGAAGATCAGCGAAAACCCCGCCGCGAGCAGGAACAACAGCCCGCCCAACGCAAGGCTGTTGAGCGTCTGGATCGCCCAGTACTGCAGGTTATGACTCCAGATTCTTGGCTGGCGGGTAGTCCCGGGTATACGGCGGGTTCTTCAGATACTCCTCGGGCTTGTAGGTCCAGAATTGGCTCACGTTCGGATAGGTGTACACCACCTCGTTCACCAGCCTTCCCTCCTTGCGCGCGACACGCCGGACGTACACGTTGCCCACCACGTTGCCGTACTGGTCGAACGACACCGGCCCGCGGCAGGTGTCGACCTTGATCGAGCGCACCGCCTTCATGAAGCCCGGCTTGTCCTCGATGTTGCCCTTGATCCGCTCGAGCGTGGCCTCGAGCACCGCGGCCTCGGTGTAGGTTGCCGCGGCGTAGAACCCGGGGTCGTACTTCCATTCCTTGCGGAAGGCCGCGGCGAACTTGCGGTTGACCGGATTGTCGATCTCGGCCGAATACCAGCATGCAGTCAGGATGCCGAGGGCCTCGTCGCCCATGTTGCGCAGCACCGCCTCGTCGAGCGCGGTCATGCCGCCGACCACCTTGACCTTCCCGGTGAGGCCGTATTCGTTGAACTGGCGCAGGTAGCGGAAGCCGTTCGAGCCGGCGAAGCCAAGATAGATCGCGTCGGCCTTGCGGTTGAGCTGCGCGAGGTAGGTGCCATAGTCGGGCACGGTGAGCGGCGGGAAGGTCTTCTGCACGATCTTGCCGCCGAGCTCTTCGAACACGCGCTGAAACCCGGCGCACATCTCATGGCCGTAGGCGATGTCGTCGGCAATGGCCACCATGCGGCGGTAGCCGAGCGTCTTGTAGCAGTACTCGGCCATCGGGTGCGCGCACTGCGAGGCGCTCGAGGTGCCGCGCGTGAACCAGGGATTGGGCTTCCTCTGCGTCATGTCGTCGGCCGCCGCCACCGAGAGCGTCAGGAGCTGCGCAGAGCGGATGTAGTCGTCGGCGGCGAGCGCCGAGGCGGTGTCGAGCGGTCCGATCATGACGTGGATCTTGTCGCGCTCGACGAGCTCCTGGATCTTGGTGCGCGCCTGCGCCGGGACGCCGCCGCTGTCGGCCACGATCAGCTCGATCTTGCGGCCGGCGAGCGTGTCGTTGCGCTCCTTGAGGTACTGCACCAGCGCGCGCTCCATGTCGATCCCGCCGGAGGCGAGCGGTCCGGTCTTCACGGTCACCAGCCCCACCCGGACCGGCCCGGCTTGAGCTTTCAGAGGAAGACTTGCTCCCAAAGCAGAAGCACCCACTGCCTGGACAAAGCGCCTACGGCTGAATTTCATGCGGTTTCCTCTCGTCGATCTTGTCGAAGAACTGTTGATTGGTGATCACCCAGCCGAGGCAGCGCGCGACGTTCTGCAGGCCCAGCACGTGGAGATCCTCTCCGTACATGCTCGCGACGCAGTCGGAGAGCACGACCACCCGATAATCGAAGTTGAACGCGGTGAAGGCGGTGTTCAGCACGCAGGTGTTGGTGTTGATGCCCATGAGGGCGACGCTCTTCACGCCCAGCGTATCCAGAAGCTGCCTCAGGTCCGTGCCGTAGAAGCAATCCAGGCGCTTCTTGTTGTCGATCACGTAGTCGCCTTCGCGGTAGAGCTCGGGGATGATCTGCGTCCCGGGCGAGCCCTCGATGTTGTGCTCGCGCACCGTGCTCCTGCGGCCCGGCGTGAGGCGGTCGGTCTCGGCCTGCGCGGCGTGCAGCGCCTTCCAGAAGTGCGAGCGCATGCCTTCGCTGCCGATGCCCGGGAGCCTGCGATAAACGAGGACCACGTGGATCACCGGAATCCTCGCCTTCCTCGCGAAGTCCAGCGCTTCCCTGGCGTGGCCGACGACGCGCTTCGCATCGTCGGGCTGCGCCGGCATCGTCGCCACCTCCATATCGAGGTGGCCGCGGTGCATGTCGATGGTGACGATGGCGGTCTCTTCGGCTCGCAGCGAAAGCTCCCGATACAAGCCTTTCATCAGGCTGCTGCGATCGACGATATCGACGCTCTTCATCGCCCATGCCCCCCTGTGAAGGGGGGAAGCGAGCGCGCTTTTCGCGAGCGGGGGGTTTGGTTCTCCGATCGCTGAACCAAAATTCCAAAACCAAACCCCCCGTTCGCCTCTGGCTCACGACCCCCTTCACAGGGGGCCAGAAAAGCGCGGACGTTTCCGATCCGAACGTAGTTCATCTCAATGCGACGGCGCGCCGGGCTGCTTCAGCGGGTGAAAGCGGCTGAAGGCGTCGATCTTCATGCACTCGTCGTAGACCCGTTTCACCGTCGGGACGCCCGAGATGTCGCACTTGAAGTAGGCGGTGGCGCCGATGACCTGGCCGGCCAGGCAGATGTCGGCGATCGTCGGCGAATCGCCGTGCGAGAAGCGCCCGGTGTCCTTCTCCTTCGCGAGGTGGCTCTCGATGGCCTTGAGCGCTTCCATGCTCCAGTGCGCCAGCCACTTGTTCCGGGTCGGCTCATCGAGCTTCAGTTCCTTTTCCATGTAGGCGCGGATCCTGGGCACGACGAGTGGATGCCCGTCGGCCGCCGCGATGAGCGCCAGACCTCTCACCCGCGCCCGTCCGCGCGGGTCTTTCGGCAGGAGCGGCGGCTGCGGCTTGGTCTCCTCGAGGTACTCGAGGATCGCGAGCGACTGGAAGAGCGGCGGCCCGCCGTCGTCGAGGACCAGCGACGGCACCACCGCCTGCGGATTGACGGCGCGGTAGTCCGGGTTGAGCTGCTGTCCTTTCAGCAAGTCGATGGAGACTTCTTCGTCCACCTTCATGCCCTTCAGGGCCAGGGCGACATTCACGCGGTAAGTCGCGAGGGAGCGCCAGAATCCATAGAGCTTCATGGGATCACCGGTATGAGAACGTAGGAATCCTTGAGGTGCAGCGTGGTCGTGCCGCCGAAAAGGCTCGCGGGACGGTCGCGCGGCTCGTTGTGCAGGAACGGGCCGCAGCCGCGCAGCTCGTTCTTGAAGTTCGAGAGGCGCGCGCCGGTCGACGCCTGCCATTCGTAATCCCTCCCGCGCACCGTAAGCGCCAGGCGGTGGCCTGCCGGCACGACGATCGACGTGGGCCATAGCTCAACATCCACCACGACCGGCTGCCCGGGGTTGAGAGCTTGAACTTCATCGTGCGTGTGATAGGGCCGGTACGGCGTCGACAGCACCGGATCGAGCTTGCGGTGCGAAGCGCGCAGCCACCCCTGGGCAACCGGCGTATGCGGATCGATCGCGCCCATGAAAGTGACTTCGCGCAGATCCGCAGTGACCACGCGAAAAATGAGGAAAAGATCGGCGTCACTCGTCGTGGACGAGATCGTGAGCCGGGCAGCGAGCGGACCGGTGATCTCGGTTTCCCT
>JBJMWH010000296.1:0-12442 GCA_045810245.1 Burkholderiales bacterium
AAGGCGGTCGATGAGCTCGCCGCGCATAAGGTCGACATCGTCAAGATCTGGGTCGACACGCGGGACGGCAAGTACCAGAAGCTGCCCCCCGAGATCTACGGCGCGGTCATCGACGAGGCGCACAAGCGCGGCCTGCGCGTGATCGCGCACCTCTTCGACCTCGAGGACGCAAAAGGACTCCTGCGCGCCGGCGTCGATGCGCTGGCGCACGGCGTGCGCGACCAGGACATCGACGCCGAGCTCGTCGCCATGTTCAAGGCGCGTCCCAACCTGGTCCTCACCCCGAACCTTCCCGAGCGCGGCGTGAAGGTCGACCTCTCCTGGCTCAAGCCGGGCCTGGGCTCCAACCAGCTCGCCTTGCTCGAGGCGGCGAACACAGACCGGCCGGCGGCGCAGACTTTTTTCGGCATTCAGGCGCGCAATCTCGCGCGGCTCAATGCGGCCGGGGCCCGCATCACGCTCGGCACCGACGGCAACCGTGCGTGGGCAGCACACGAGGAGATGCAGGACATGGTGATCGCCGGGATGACGCCGATGCAGGTCATCGTGGCGGCGACGCGCAACTCGGCGGAGTTCGTTGGCATGGACTCCGGAACGCTGCAGCCCGGCAAGAGCGCCGACTTCATCGTGCTCGACGCGAGCCCGCTCGAGGACATCACCAACACGAGGCGCATCTCCGCGGTGGTTTTGCGCGGCGCGGCCGTGGACCGCTCGCAGCCGGTACGTTGAACAAGGTTGATTCGATTATCGCGTCGCTTGGGATCTCTCTAGACACCATCGCGTCGCGCGGGCTCGTTCTGTACACGGAAGCCACCGAATTGGTCGTGGCGGAGATCGGTGAAAATGGAAGGCAACACCTCCTCGTCCCCGCCGCGGCGGGTGCTTGGGTTTCGCTCAGGGAGGCGGCGCGCGCCGGGGGTGTGGCGCGCGCGATCGTTTCGGCGTTTCGCAGCGTCGAGCGCCAGGCGGAGATCGTGCGTGCGAAGCTCGCGCGCGGCCTGTCGCTCGAGGAGATCCTGAGCGTGAGCGCGCCGCCGGGATACAGCGAGCACCATACCGGGCGTGCGGTCGACGTCACGACCGAACGCGTGCGGCCCCTCGAAGTCGAGTTCGAGCAAACCGAAGCGTTCGCCTGGCTCGCGCGCCGCGCCAAGCGCTTCGGATTCTTCATGTCGTATCCGCGCGACAACCGCCACGGCTACCTGTACGAGCCGTGGCATTGGTGCTTCAAGGGATCGGAGGCCTCAAAGTATGCCTAGCCAACTCCAAGGCGCTGCGCCGGTATTCGTGGTGCGCGATGTGCTGATGAGCGGTCGAAGCGCGAGCCGGGCCAGATGGCAAGGGCGCGCCGCGAACCTCCTGAATGCGCCCAAGGACTATGCCTACGGCATGCGCGACTTCAACAAAGCGCTGAATCGGTTACCACACGGTAACAGAACCCAAATCCGGGAGAAACGAACCGGCGCTTAACTACCCTTTTCCACAAACCAAGGGTAGGGGAATCATGAAGAAGCCTTTCGCACTCGCGAGCTTCATGCTCGTGCTTTTTGCGGGTTACGCGGCCGCGTCGCAGCCGTCGAGCCCGTCCGCCAGCCCCGCGCAGAAGCTCAAGGTCGCTCCGGAAGAATCGCTCGCCATGATCGTTCCCGCGAACGGCGTACAGATCTACGAGTGCCGGGCGAGCCAGGTTCAGGGCGGCGGCAGCTACGAATGGGCGTTCGTGGGTCCGGAGGCGGACCTCTTCGACACGCGCGGGATGAAGATCGGCCGGCACTACGCCGGGCCGCACTGGGAGGCGAACGACGGCAGCAAGATCGTCGGGCTCGTGAAAGCGAGCAGCGCTGCGCCGGATGAGGGGGCGATTCCATGGCTCCTCCTGGGCGCGAAGTCGGTCGGCCCGGCAGGGACATTCAGCAACGTCTCGAGCGTCCGGCGCGTGCATACGACGGGCGGGATGGCGCCTGACAACGGTTGCTCGGCGGCTGCGGCGGGCACGCGTGCGCGCGTCCCGTACACAGCGGACTACTACTTCTTCACCAAGGAATAGGGGTCTGACCCCGATTTTCAGGCCCTCAAGGTCAGGCGGGCGACGAGCCCGCCGCCGGGACGCGGCAGGAGCTCGAGCGCGCCGCCGTGGCCGCGCGCGACGCGCTCGACGATCGCGAGGCCCAGGCCCGCGCCGCCCGCCCCGCTGCGCGCGTCGTCGAGGCGGGTGAAGGGCCGCTTCAGGCGCTCGACTTCTCCCGCCGGGATGCCGGGGCCGCGATCGCGCACCTCGATGGCGACGCTTTCCGGCGCCCTTTTCGCTTCGATTTCGATCGGCTCCCCGGCATAACGCAACGCGTTGTCGACCAGGTTGGCGACGGCCCGGCGCAGCGCCATGCGGGCGACGTTGAACTGCGCGCCGGTCGCCGCCGCCACGCTCACGTTTTTCCCCAGCCGCCGGTAATGCTCGCCGAGCTCGAGCAGCAGCGGGTCGAGCGCCTGGCGCGACTTGTCCTCGTTCTCGCCGCGGGCATAGTCGAGGAACTGGCCGATGATGGCGTCGATCTCGCCGATATCCTCGATCATGGCCTCGCTCGCGCCGCTCTCGGCGCCGCTCATCTCGAGCGCGAGGCGCAGGCGCGAGAGCGGCGTGCGCAGATCGTGCGAGATGCCGGCGAGCACCATGGCGCGCTCGCGCTCCATGCTCTCCAGGCTGCTCGCCATGCGGTTGAAGGCCTTCGCCACGGTGCGCAGCTCGCGCGGGCCTTCCTCGGCCAGCGGCTGGTGCGCCCCGCCGCCGCCGATGCGCAGCGCCGCGCGCGTCACCGCCGCGAGCGAGCGCGCCAGGTTCGAGGCGATGAACCATGCTCCGGCGAGCGAGAGCGCCACGAGCGCGAGTCCCCAGCCGACCCACTGCAGGCCGAAGGCGGGCTCGAAGCGCTCCCAGGGCAGCATCACCCAGAACTCGTCCGAGTCGATGAAGAAGCTGACCCAGAAGCCGTCTTCGCCGTCGCGCTCGGAGGCGAAGCGCGTCTCGCCGCCGAGCGCCTGGCGCACGCGGCCGACCACGCGCTGGAACAGCGCCTCGTCGGGCAGCGCCATCAGCTTCTCGCTCGCGGTCGCGGGATAGACCCGCAGACCCTCGGTGTCGTTCAGCTCGACCAGGAGCTGCCGGCGCAGGAACGGATCGGCCGCGACCAGCGCGGCGCGCGTGAGGTTGACCGCGCTCACGGTCTGCTGCGCGAGCTCGCGCGAGCGCGGCTCGAGCTCATAGAGGCGGTAGATCTGGAACGAGGCGAGGACCGCGGTGACGATGAGCAGCGCGATGAGCAGGAACGATCGCGCGTAGAGCGACACTAGCGCTTATTCGGGCACGAAGACGTAGCCGAAGCCCCAGACGGTCTGGATGTGCTTCGGATGCGAGGGATCCTCCTCGACGATCTTGCGCAGGCGCGAGATCTGGACGTCGATCGAGCGGTCGAATACCTCGTACTCGCGCCCGCGCGCGAGCTCCATCAGCTTGTCGCGCGACATCGGCTCGCGCGGGTGCTGAACCAGGACCTTGAGCACCGAGAATTCGCCCGTGGTGAGCGGCACCGACTTGGCGTCGCGCGTCAGCGTGCGCGTGGAAAGGTTGAGCGAGAACTTGCCGAACTGGAACAGCTCGGTGGTGGTGCTGGGTGCACCGGGCACCCCGGCCGGCGAGCGTCGCCGCAGCACGGCGTTGATGCGCGCGAGCAGCTCGCGCGGATTGAACGGCTTGGGCAGGTAGTCGTCTGCGCCCATTTCGAGCCCGACGATGCGGTCGACCTCGTCGCCCTTCGCGGTGAGCATCACGATCGCCGGCGCGTTCGCCTGGCCGCGCAGGCGCCGGCAGATGGCGAGGCCGTCCTCGCCGGGCAGCATGAGGTCGAGCACCACGAGGTCGTAGCGCTCGCGGCCGAGCTGCTTGTCCATGGCCTGGCCGTCGGCGACCGCCTTCACCTCGTAGCCTTCGCCCCCGAGGTAGCGCACCAGCAGATCGCGCAGGCGCTGGTCGTCGTCGACGATCAGGATGCGGGTCTTGAGCTCCGCCATGGGCCGTTAGGTTAAGTGAATTTTTTGCGTCAACCGGGCGACAGGTTACCAATTGTTACACCGGCCGGGACCCCCCGTCTTATCATCCCGACGTGAAAGCGAAAGCGCTCGCCGTCCACGCGCTCGCCGTGGCGCTTGCCGCGGGAAGCGCGCTCGGCCAGAACAAGGGCGGCCGCGACGAGCGCAAGCAGCAGCCGCAGCGCCAGATGAAGCAGGAGGACCGCCAGCGCATGCGCGACGATGTGCGCGACGCCTACCGCGATCGCCAATCGCGCCCGGATCGGCCGCGCCAGATGTCGCCCGAGGAGCGCGACAAGCTGCGCCGCGACATCGACGACGCGAACCGCCAGCTGCGGAAATAAATCGTTACACAATCGGACAGCATCAGGCGCCGGGCTGCCCGAAGCTGGCGGCATGTGGAAGGCCCTCTTCATCGTGGCCGCATTGTCGGTCTCGGCGAGCCCGCTCGATGCGGCGCAACCCGATAACGGCAGGCGCAGCGAGCAGACGCAGCGCGGCGGCGATCTGCGTCGCGACGTCGAGCGGATCTCGAGGGAGATCTACCGGCGCAACGACCCGCCGCGGCGCCAGCCTCAGCCCCAGCCCCAGCGGCGGCGTTAGCCCGTGCCTTCGGAGCGATCGGCGGCGCGGCCGTCGTTCGCCGCCGGCACCGCCTTGAAGATCCGGAACGCGTTCTTGCCGGCCTGCTTGGCCGAGTACATCGCCGCATCGGCGTGCTTGAGCAGCGTGGCGGCGTCGCCCGCGTCGTCGGGGAAGAGGCTGACGCCAATGCTCGCCGAGATGCGCACCGGCGTGCCCGCGCCGATGTCGTAGGGCTCGGCGAGAGCCGCCAAAAGCTTCGTCGCCACGCGCTCGGCCGGCGCGGCGTCGTTGAGATCTTCCAGCACCACGAAGAACTCGTCGCCGCCAAGGCGCGCCACGGGGTCCCCCGCGCGCAGCACGGTGCGCAGGCGCCTAGCGGCCTCGGCGAGGAGGCGATCACCGGCATCGTGCCCGTGCGCGTCGTTCACCTCCTTGAACCCGTCCAGGTCGAGGAACAGGCCCGCAAGCCGGGTGGCGCGGCGGCGCGAGCGCTCGACCGACTTCTCGAGCGCCGGGAACAGGCTGGTGCGGTTGTCCAGGCCGGTGAGCGCGTCGCGGTAGGCCAGCGTGGCGATGCGCTCGCGCGCCAGGGCGATGTCGGTCACGTCGCGACCGACCCCCCGGTAGCCGAGGAAGGCGCTTTCGGATTCAAAGCGCGGCTCGCCGGTGATCGAGAAGTAGCGCACCGTACCGTCGGCCCACGAACGCCCGAACTCGAAGTCGCGGAACGCCTGGTGCGCGTCCATGGTCGCGCGCTGCGCCGTCCAGGCGGCCTCGTCCGGATGCACGCGGGGGAGGTCCCAGGGCGCCTGGCCGATGATGCGGCCCATCCTCTCCGGGTATTTGGGGCCGTGGACCACCTCGACGAAGCGATGCTGAGAGTCGGTTTCCCAGAAGAAGTCCGACGACATCGCGGTCAGGCTGCGGAAGCGCTCCTCGCTTTCGCGCAGTTTCAGCTCGGCGCGCCGCCGGTCGGTGATGTCGCTGATGGTCGAGACCACGCCGTAGTGCTCGCTCTCGCCCGGGCGGCGCAGGAAGCCGGTATTCACCGAGAGCCAGGTGACATTGCCGTTCGGGCGCTCGAGTCCCACGACCAGGCCGGTGAGCGCCTCCCGGCGCCGCGCCGTGAGGCGCGTCGGCCGGTCCTCCGGCGGCAGCCGCGACCCGTCCTCGCGCACGCAGGGAAAAAGCGAGGTGAAGCCCGGGCGTCCGATCAGCTCGCCCAGAGGCAGCCCGATAATGCGTGCGGCTGCGGCGTTGCCGGTGAGGATGTTGAGATCGCGGTCATAGACGAGGATCCCCTCGTTCGCCGAGTCCACGACCTGGCGGAAGTGCGCCTCGCTGTTGCGCAGCGCGTCTTCCATCGCCCGGCGCGTGGTGATGTCGTCGTACACCGCGATCTCGTAGAGCGGCTTGCCGGCCGCGTCGCGCTCCACCGCGAGCGTATACGCGACCCAGACCACGCTTGCGTCCTTGCGCAGGTAGCGCTTTTCGCCGCGCACCGAGTCGATCTCGCCGGCATAGAGGCGCGGGCGCTGCGCGTTCATCATGTCGATGTCGTCGGGATGCGAGATCTCGCGTCCGCGCAGGCCGACGAGCTCTGCTTCGGGATAGCCGAGGATCTCGCAGAAGCGCCGGTTGACGCGCTGGAAGCGCCGGTCGGGACCGATATGCGCGACACCGACGCCGGCGAGCTCGAAGGTGCGGCGGAAGCGCTCTTCGCTCTGGCGCAGCCTCGCCTCGGCGTCCGCGCGCGGCAGGAAGAGCGCGAGCTGGGCGGCGAGCGCCATGAGCGCAGCGAGGAGCGCGTCGTCGCGCGCGCGTTTGCGCCCGCAGGCGAAGGCGAGCACCGCGACCGGGCTGGAGCCGGAGAACACAGGGCAGAGCAGCGCGGACTGCGCGCCGGTGCGGGCGTCGAAGCCGGGGCCCGAGGCCCGCGGATCGCTCGAGGCGTCGCGGATCCACAGCGGCTTGCCGGATTGCCACGCCGAGGCGACCGCACCGCGCTCCGAGAGGAGCTGCCGGTCGCCGGAAGCGGCGGCGAAGGCCTGCCCCGCGCCGTTCGCCCAGTGCACGAAGCGGCGCATCGCGCGATCACGCTCGTCGAGCCGCCAGAACTCGCCGCAGTCCCAGCCTTCGGACTCGCAGATCGCGCGTAGCGCGCTCTGCGCGCCTTCGACCACGCCGGGAGACTCGGCCATGCAGCGGGTGACGAGGTGTTGCAGGCGCAGGAGCTGCTCGGCGCGCTTGTGCTCGGTGACGTCGCGCGCCACGCCGCGATAGCCGACGAAGCGGCCGCGCCGGTCATAGGCCGGCTCGCCGCTGACTCTCGCATAGCGCACGCTGCCGTCGGCGCGGGTGCGCGACGTGAGCACGTCGCGAAACGGCGTGCGGGCCTTGAGGAGCGCGCGGTGCGCCTCCCAGCCGCCTTCGACCTCGATGCCGAGCTCCCAGCGCCGCTTGCCGAGCGCGCTGCCGGCGAAGGCGTCGTCGCAGCCGGCGCCGGCGCGCAGCTCGATGCGGGTGAGGCGGTGCGCGGCGTCCTGCTCCCAGTACCAGTCGTTCGTCAGGCTGCCGAGCAGCGGTTGCCCGGTCGGCTTCGCCGGCGCGCGCCGTTTTTTTGTGCGTCTCGCCATGGCCCTTCCAAAAGTACCCCCGAACGGCAATCTACCTTATCTCGCCGTCCGGGGCCCGGAGCAAATGCGCGATCGAATTCGCATAGTAGCGAAGGAGCGGCAATTCTTCCTCCCGGGCGCTGAACACCCCTTCGCGCTCCTCGACCAGGCGGCGCAGCGTCAGCATACGCAAGCCTACCGTCAGGGCGTAATCGAGGTCGCGCCGCGGCACGTAGACGTGCGCGCCTTCCAGGCGCTGCAGCAGCCGGCCCGTCTCGGCCTTGAGATCGAGCGCCGTGAGCGAGCGCCGCTCCAGAAAGACATGCGCTATCAAGGCGACCGGCACCACCGGCACCACCCGGCCGACCGCGTCCATGAGGGCTCGGCCCAGGCCCGACACGGCTAGCCTGCGCGCCTCGCCCGAGAGGCGCTGGAAGTCGACGTCGTACTTGCGCATCGAGATCGGTGTGCCGAAATTCACGCAGGCGTAGCCGAAGCGGCGCCACTCGCTTCTTAGCGCGAGGCTCAGGTTGTGCACGAGGAAGCGAAACGTTCCCCAAATGGTGCGCGCTCGGCCAATTTTCGCGGCGGAAAGCAGCGTGCGATCTTCGAGCACGCGGTCGTAATTGATGCCGAGCGGCACGAACACCAGGTCGCGTTCGCCGTCGCGGCGAAAGCCGCGCAGCATGTAGTCGAGCACGCCGAGCCGCGGCTCGCGCATGCGGCCGTCGCGCGACAGGCCGCCTTCCGGAAACACCGCCTGCGGCACGCCGGCCTCGGTCGCCATCGCGATGTAACGCTCGAGCACGCGCCGGTAGAGCTCGTCGGCCGAGTTGCGCCGCACGAAATAGGCGCCCATGGCGCGGATGAGCGCCGACAGCGGCCACAGGCGCGCCCATTCGCCGACCGCGTAGGAGAGGGTCGTCTGTTCGGCGGCGAGGTAGGCCGCGAGCACATAATCCATGTTCGAGCGGTGGTTCATCACGAACACCACGGTCGCGTCGGGATCGATCGCGGCGATGCCCGCCGTGTCGACATACCCCAGGCGCACGCGGTAGAGCGACTGCGCGAGCTTGCGTCCGGCCCAATAGCCGATGCGGAAGTAGAAGTAAGCGTTGAAGGCCGGCACGATCTCGCGCGCGTAGCGCTCGACCCGCTGCATCGCCTTCGGCAGCGGCAGGCGGTGCTCGGCGCCGTAGCGCTCCGCTGCCTGCAGCACTTTCGGGTCGGTGGTCAGGCGGTGGATCAGCGCCTGACGGCGGGTGCGCTGGAACGGCCGAATGCCGATGCGAAGGCGCGTGGACAGCTCGTCGATCACCTGGTTCGCCGGCCGCGCGAGGAGCCAGCGCACGCCCGGGACGATGAGCTTGTCGTACGCGGCCCACGCCGCGAGCAGCGCCGCGGGGAGCGCGAGCCAGACCGGAACGGCGAGAGTTTCGCCCATGGGCCCTCGCTATACTGCCAAGATGGGCCGCGCGCAAGCCATCCTCGCCGCCGAGCGCTACTTCGACGAGGGGCGGTTCTTCGACGACCTCGCGCGCCGCGTCGCCATTCCCACCGAGAGCCAGAACCCCGCGCGCCGCGGCGAGCTCGAGCGCTACCTCGAGACGGAGATCGCCGAGAGCCTCGAGCGCATGGGGTTTGCCTGCCGCATCGTGCCCAATCCCGCCGCCGGGTACGGCCCGTTCCTCGTCGCCGAGCGCATCGAGGACGCCAGCCTGCCGACGGTGCTCAGCTACGCCCACGGCGACGTCATCCGCGGCCAGGAAGGCGAGTGGCGGGCCGGGCTCGATCCGTGGAAGCTCTCGCGCGACGGCGAGCGGATCTACGGCCGCGGCAGCGCCGACAACAAGGGCCAGCACACCGTCAACTTCGCCGCGCTGGAAACCGTGCTGCGCGCCCGCGGGAGCCTGGGGTTCAACGTCAAGCTCCTGGTCGAGACCGGAGAAGAGGTCGGCTCGCCCGGCCTCGCCGCGTTCTGCGAGCGCGAGAAAGCGGCGCTGTCGGCCGACGTGCTCATCGCCTCCGACGGCCCGCGCCTCCAGGCCGGCCAGCCGACGCTCTTCCTGGGCTCGCGCGGCGTGCTCAATTTCGACCTCGCGCTCGAGCTCCGCGACGCTGCGCGCCACTCGGGCAACTGGGGCGGCCTGCTCGCCAATCCGGGCATCGTGCTCGCTCATGCCATTGCCTCCATCACCGACCGGCGCGGCGCCATCCGCGTGCCCGAGTGGCGACCGAACAGTCTTACTCCAACGGTGAAACGCGCGCTGCGCGATCTGACGGTTGAAAATGCAGAAGACTGGGGAGAACCCGACCTCACACCCGCCGAGCGCGTGTTCGGCTGGTCGAGCTTCGAGGTGCTCGCGTTCGTCACCGGCAATCCGCAGCGGCCGGTGAACGCAATTCCGGCGCGCGCCTCGGCGCACTGCCAGCTGCGCTACGTGGTCGGAGTCGACCCGGACGACATCGTTCCGGCGCTGCGCCGGCACCTGGAGCGCGAAGGCTTCGGTACGGTCAAGGCGACGGCCTCGCGCGAAGGCTTCTTCCGGGCGAGCCGCCTCGATCCGGCGCATCCCTGGGTGCGCTGGGCCGAGGCCTCGATCGAGCGCACCGCCGGGGCGAAGCCCGCGATCCTGCCCAATCTCGGCGGCTCGCTGCCGAACGACGTCTTCGCCGAAACCCTGGGCCTGCCGACCCTTTGGGTGCCGCACTCGTACGCCGGCTGCTCCCAGCACGCGCCCGACGAGCACCTGCTCGCGAGCGTGGCGCGCGAAGGCCTCAGGCTGATGACCGGATTGTTCTGGGATCTTGGAGCGTCAGATACGCGCGCGCTCCCGCGCAAAGAGGTATAGCCCGCTCGCGATCACGATCGCGGCACCGACCCATACCGCGGGCGCCGGCACGTCGCCGAACACGAGGTAGCCGAAGAGCGCCATGTAGAGCACCTGCTGGTAGAGAAACGGCGCGATCACGGTGGCGGGCGCGTAGCGGTGGGCGGCCGCGAGGAGGTAATGGCCGAGCCCGCCGAGCGCGCCCATGAGGCAGGCGAGCGTCCACTCGAGCCAGCCTGGGGGCGCCTGCCACGCCGTGAGTGCGAAAGGCGTGAGCAGGACTGCCGCGCCGAGCGCGGGAAGATATTGAATGGTCTCGGGCGAGTCGTATGCCGCCAGGCGCCGGGTCATCAGGTTGAACATCGCGTATAGGGTCGCGTTCACGAGCGCGAGAAGCATGGCCGGATGGAAGTCGGCGCCGCCGGGCCGCACGATCACCAGCACGCCGGCGAAGCCCGCCACGATCGCCGCCCAGCGGCCGCGGTCGATCTTCTCGCCCAGCATCGGCGCGGCCATCAGCGCGGTGACGATCGGCACGATGAACATGATCGAGGAGGTGATCGCGAGCTGCAGGTACTGGAGCGCCCAGAAGTTGATTCCCGTCATCAGCACGAACATCAGCGCGCGGAGGAGGTGCCAGCGCCAATGGCGGGTCATGACCAATCGCTTTCCGCGCAGCGGGAAAAGCAGGGCAGAAGCGAGCACCGCGTGCATCAGGAAGCGCAGCCAGACCACCACGATCACCGGCACGCTCGCCACCAGCCATTTCGCCGTGCCGTCGAGCAACGTGAAGAGGACGTAGCAGAGAGACACCAGCGCGATGCCGGTCAGCCGGTTGCGGGCGCTATCCGCCTTCAGCATCGCGCGCCCCCGCGTCGAGGCCCGCCAGGTAGGCTTCGAGCGGGAATGCGCTGCCGTCGGTTGTCTTGAGCGCTGCCCCTTCGGCCTTCAGGTGCGAGAGCAGCTTCAGCACCAGCGAGCACGCGAGCCACGTAGCATGGAACGAGTCGACTCCCTTGACGCTCATCGGCTGTGCGTAGATCGGCGCAAGCTCGACCGGGCACACCCACGCGTCCTTCGCCTCGGGCTGTGCCCGCCCGATGCGCGCGGTGAGCGCGACCTCGCGCCCGTTCGGAAACACCGCGTTCACTGCGAGGGTGACGATGATGTCGCTCAACGCGAAGTCCTGAAAGTGATCGAGTAGCGCAGCTCCTTGGTGCGCGCCACGCTGTGCTGCCAGCGCCAGCGGATCTCGTCGCGCAGCACGTAGACCGAGCGCGCCGCGAGATCGAGGCTGAAGACCTTCGCGCCTTTCTCCGGAGGATAGCGGCGAAACCGCATGCGGCAGGTTGCGGCGAGTGAAATGCCGACCACGATGCCGAACTCGCCGATGTCGCGATGCCAGCCGAGCTCGGTTCCCGGGCGGTACTCGGTCACCAGGGCGTGAACAAACCGGGTTTCTTCTGTCTGCAGAAGTCTGGAAACCTTGCTCCTGAGGGGAAGCAGAAACGGCGGAACCTCGGGCGCAGGGCTGAGCACGTTGGTTTCGAAGTCGTAGCTCGAGCCGTAGGCTGCGATGCGGCGCTTGGCAGTAAAGCTCTTGTACTTCGCTTCCTCGAGCGGCAGCCGGCGGATCTCGGCGAGGAGGCCTGATTCGTCTTCCGGCGACAGGAACTCTTCGTGGTACAGCAGCCCTTCCGGCATCCCGCGGGCATTTTAGCCCGGCTGTGCGCGGCTAGCGAAACACCAGCACGGGAATCTTGGAGTGCGTCAGCACCTGCTGGGTCACGCTGCCGAGGAGCAGGCCGTCGAGGCCGCGGTGCCCGTGCGAGGCCATGAAGATGGCGTCGCAGTTTTGCGCCTGGGCGGCCTGGATGATCGCTTCGTAGGGCCGCATGGACTTCACCACCACCGCCTCGAAGGGCACGCCATCGGCGCGGGCCGCATCCTCGACCTGAGCGACGCAGCGTTCGGCGAACTGGTGCGAGCGCCGGTCGAGCTCGGCGATCAGGTCCTTCTCGACCGCGTAGCCCATGACGTGCAGGTGCGTCGGCCGCGGCTGCTCGGCGTGGAACCCGGTCACCTTGGCGCCCATCTCGGCCGCGAGGCGCACGCCGGCATCGATCGCCTTCGCCGCCACGTTGGAGCCGTCTGTCGGGATGAGGATGTGTTTGAACATGCTTCAGCCTAACCCCGCGGTGGGGGCAGTTTTTGACGCAGATCAACGCGCCCGCGCGCCCCGGGCGCAAGCTGGCGTCGAAGGAGGCCCTATGAGAATCGTCGGAATGGTGGCGGTTGCGGCGCTCGGCGCGCTGCTTGCGCTCCCCGTGT
>JBJMWH010000297.1:0-6394 GCA_045810245.1 Burkholderiales bacterium
GCTTTCGACCACCGCACGCTCGGCGACAGCCCGGTCGCCAACGCGTTGGCACTCGCGAAGAGCCTGCCGCCGAATGCGAAGCTGCACCTCGTCACCCACTCGCGCGGCGGCCTGGTCGCCGAAGTCCTTGCGCGCGCGTGCGACACCAAGCCGCTGCAGGCCGAAGACCTGGAAGAAATCTTCGCGGGCGAAGACTATGAAAAGCAGCGGCGCGACCTTGCCGCGCTGATCGAAAAGACGCAAGGCTTGCGGGTAAGCCGCGTCGTTCGAGTCGCCTGTCCGGCGCGCGGCACGCTGCTCGCCTCCAAGCGCCTCGACGCATACCTTTCGGTATTCAAATGGGCGCTCGAGCTCGCGCAAATTCCCGTGGTGCCGCAGATCGTCGAGTTCCTCGCCGCGGTGGCGCAGCGGCGCACTGAACCGCAGGAGATCGCGGGGCTCGCCGCACAGATTCCCGACAGCCCGCTGGTGAAATGGCTGCATTCGCCGATCGAGCGCATCAAGAGCGACCTGCGCGTGGTGGCGGGCGACCTCGCCGGCGACTCGGTGGGTTCTTGGCTGAAGATGCTGCTCTCGGATTCCTTCTTCCGCACCGACAACGACCTCGTGGTGCAGACGAGCTCGATGTACGGCGGCACGCCGCGCGAGAACGGCGCGAGCTTCCTCTTCGACCAGGGCGGCAAGGTCTCGCATTTCAGCTATTTCGCGAACGAGCTCACCGCACGGGCGGTGGTCGAGGGGCTGATGAACGACACGCCGCCCGGCTTTCGCACCATCGGCCCGCTGTCGTGGGCGGGCGAATCCGCCACCGGCGAGCGGGCGCCGAGCACCGGTCCCGACTCCTCCAAGCCGGCGGTGTTCGTGCTGCCGGGCATCCTGGGCAGCAACCTGAAGCAGGGCGAGGACCGCATCTGGCTTGCCTTCCGCATCGTCTTCGGCCTGACCCGCCTGGCATACAAGCCCGGCGGCGAGGACGGCATCGAGCCCGACGGGCCCGTCGGCAGAATCTACGACGACCTCGTGAGCTACCTGTCGGCGAGCCACGAGGTGATCGAGTTTCCGTTCGACTGGCGCCGCCCCATCGAGGAAGAAGGCCGGCGCCTGGCCAAGGCGGTGGAGGAGAAGCTCGTCGAGCGTGAGGCAAGTGGCAAGCCGGTTCGGCTCGTCGCCCACTCGATGGGCGGGCTGGTCGCGCGCGCCATGCAGCTCGAGCGTCCGGAGGTCTGGAAGCGGATGCTCGCCGTCGACGGCGCGCGGGTGCTCATGCTCGGTACCCCGAACGGCGGCTCCTGGGCGCCGATGCAGGTGCTCTCCGGCGACGACTCCTTCGGCAACCTGTTGGTCGGCTTCGGCGCGCCCTTCACGCAGGGAGAGGCGCGCAACCTGATGGCCGCCATGCCCGGCTTCCTCCAGATGCAGGCGAAGATCACCGACAAGACTCTGGGCCTGGACCGGCGCGAGACCTGGCAGCACCTCTACGACGTCGACAAGAAACTGCTCAGCGAGCAGAGCTGGTGGCACCTGCCCGACATGGTGGTCGCCGAATGCAGGTGGGGCATCCCCACGCAGGACGTGCTCGACCAGGCGGTGGCGCTACGCACGCGCTTCGACAAGCAGAAGGACTCCGCCGAGCTGGTGCCGGCGGCCTCGAAGGTCCTGCTGGTCGTCGGCAAAGCCGATTTCACGCCCGACGGCTACGAGTTCAAGGAAGAGAAAGGCCTGGTGTACCTCGAAGCACAGCAGGCGGGCGACGGCCGGGTGACGCTCGAGAACGCCCGGCTGCCGAACGTTCCGGCCTGGAAGCTCGATTGCGAGCACGGTGAGCTGCCGCACGACAAGCGCGCTTTCGCCGCCTATGCCGAGCTGCTTGAAGGGGGCGGGACCGACAAGCTGCCGGTGCTCGATGCGCAGGCGCGCGGTGTCGAGCGCGGCGCGGCCCCAGTGGTGCACGTGCGCAGCCGCCGCGCGCGCATCGCGCTGCCGCCGCGCCCGCCGGAGACCCCGGCCGACGCGCTGGACGCCTCCGATCGTCCGGCGCGGGAATCGGTTTCCGCCGCCGGCCCGGTGCTGGAGGTGAGCGTCCTCAACGCCAATCTGGCTTTCGTGCAGCTGCCGTTGATGATCGGGCACTACCGCGCCGAGCGGCTCACCGGCACCGAATCGGTGATGGACGCCCTGACCGGCGGAAAGATGCAGACCGCGCTCACGCTGAGCGACTACCCTTCGGAGCCCGGAACCAGCCGGGTGTTCCCGAACAGCCGCGAGAATCCCGACGACCCGCAGCGCATTCCTCGCCCCGCCGCCGTCGTCGTGGTCGGCCTCGGCGAGGAAGGCGACTTCCGCGGCTCGAGCCTGGTGGAGAGCGCGCGCAAAGGCGCGATCTCCGCGGCGCAATGGGCGGCGCGCAACCCGAAGAATCTGCCGCAGTTCGAGCTCGCGGCCACCCTCATCGGCAGCGGCGGACCGAGCATCTCGGCCGGCCAGGCCGCACAGCTCGTGGCGCAGGGCGTGCGCGAAGCGAACGTCGCGCTCGCGCAGCTCGGCGGCGAGTGTCCCCTCATCGGCCACCTGCAGTTCGTCGAGCTGTACCTCGATCGCGCGGCAGAGGCCCTGCGCGCGCTGCAGACTCAGGTCGCGGCGTCGCCGGCGCTTTTCCGCATGCGCGACGAACGGGTGCAACCCGGGGCCGGGGCGCTGCGCCGCCCGCTCGACGCGGGCTACCGCGGCACGAGCTACGACTTCATCAGCGCGCTCGCCGACAAGCCCGCAGGTGCCGCGCCCGAGCAAGTCCCCATCCGCTACGCGCTGGATACGCGGCGCGCCCGGACCGAAGTGCGCACCCAGAAGCCGCAGAGCAAGCTGGTGCAGGAGCTGGTGAAGGGCTCGGCCCGCTCGGCCCTCGAGGACAGGGAGCTCGGCAAGACGCTCTTCCGCCTGCTGGTGCCGGCGGACCTCGAGCCCTATCTCGGCGGCACCATGGAGATGGTGATCGAGCTGAACGCGCAGACCGCGGGCATCCCCTGGGAGCTGATGGAAGCGCCCGACAGCGGCGACTCGCGTCCCTGGGCGGTGCGCGCCAAGCTGCTGCGCAAGCTGCGCTCGGAGGACCAGCCGCCGCGGGTTGCGGACGCCGGCAAGGACGCCGGGGTGCTGATCATCGGCGAGCCCTGGTGCGATGACCCTCGCTACCCGAGGCTTCCCGGGGCGCGCCTCGAAGCCAATGCGGTTCTCGGCCGCCTGACGGCGGCCGGCAAGTTCGCGCCGGAACGCGTCCGGGCGCTGATCGCGCCCGAGGACGCCGGTGGAAGGGGCCCGGCGTTCGACGAAGTCACGAAGGCGCTGATGTCCGGCAGGTGGCGCGTGCTGCACGTGTCCGGACACGGCGCCGCGCCCGAGGGCGACCAGCCTTCGCGCGGCGTGGTCCTCTCCAACGGAACCTTCATCGGCGCCACGGAGATCAAGGCGCTGCGCCCCGTGCCCGAGCTGGTGTTCGTGAACTGCTGCCATCTTGGCGCGAGCGCGCCTTCCGGGCTGCTCGACTTCAGCCGTCCCGAGTTCGCTGCGAGCGTGGCGCAAGCGCTGATCGGCATCGGGGTGCGCTGCGTCGTGGCCGCCGGCTGGGCGGTCGACGACGCCGTCGCGAAGGCCTTCGCTGACACGTTCTACAAGCGCCTGCTCGAAGGCGACCGGTTCATGGACGCGGTGTACCTGGCGCGCGAGGAAGCCCACTCGCAGGGCGGAAACACCTGGGCCGCCTATCAATGCTACGGGGATCCGAACTGGACGCTCGCGATCGAGGGCAGCGATCCCCAGAAGCCGGCGCCGCCGCCGGGGCCCGAGTTCGCCGGCGTCACTTCGGCGCCCGCCCTCGTCGTGGCGCTCGAGACCATCGCGATCGAGTGCCAGTCGAGAATGCCGAAGTTCACGCGCAAGGAGATGGAGCGCCAGCGCCTCAAGATCCGTTATCTCGAATCGCTGCCCGCGGCGGCAAGCTGGGGCAAGCGGGGCGACGTCGCCGAGGCCTTCGCCAAGGCCTGGACGAGCGCCGACGATCCGCAGGCCGGCCTGGGGTGGTACCGCAAGGCGCTCGACGCGCCGGACGGCGGCGCCTCCATGAAGGCGATCGAGCAGTACGAGAACCTGCGCGTGCGGGTCGCGGCGGACAAGGTGGAGGAGGCGAAGGCCTCGAACCCCGCCGGGCTGCGCGCCACGGCGAAGGCGGCCGCGGACGAGGTACGCGATGCCATAAGCGAGCTGGAGAAGCTGTTCGAGGAATTGCCCTCGATGGAGCGCGCCAACCTGTGCGCTTCGGCGAACAAGCGGCTGGCGATGATCCTGGAGGCCTGCGGCGATCCGGACGCCGAAGCCGTCGACGGCGCGAGGCGCCACTACGCCGCGGCGGAGAAGCTCGGCGAAAAATTGCCCGACGTGTTCTACCCCACGATGAACATCATGGCGCTCGACGTGATGTCGCGACCCAAGAGCGTGCCCGCGGCCCGGTTCACGGCGGTGCGCCAGAGGATCCGGGCGCGGCTGCAGGACGAGCCGGAATTCTGGAGCGCGGTCGGCGACATCGAGCTCTCGCTCTACGAGGCGCTGAACGAGAACGCGCTCGCGCCGAAGCTGCCGGTACTGAATCACGACTTCGACGACCTGCGCGAGCGCTGGCCGGCGCCCTGGATGTGGAAGTCGGTGCGCGACCAGGCGCGCTTCGTCTTCCCGCGCTACGCCCAGCGCGCCTCGCCCGACGAGAGCGCGGCGGCCGGGGCGCTGCGGGCGAAGCTCGAGGCCTACGCCGCCGAAACCGGGCCGCTGAGACCTGCGCCGGCGTCGGCGCCGTCATCGGCCACGACGCCCGCGCCGGCCAAGGCCGCGCGGCCCAAGCAGCAGGCCGCGCGCGTCACACCGAAAAAGGCGTCTGGCGGACGAAACGGCCGGCGGGCCCGAGGGCGAAGAAGTTAGGCGTCTGCGTCGCCGGCATGCCCGCCTTCACGGCGGCGTGGAACTGCGCGTAGTTGCCGCGGAAGGCGCCGTTCTTCCAGACGCGCAGGACCTGCTCGGTGAAGGCGCCGTTGCGCTCGCCGTCCATCGAGGTCTGGTTGTCCTGGCAGCCCGAGATGAGGATCGACGCGGGCTTGAACTTCTTGACGATCGCCGTGAGGCGTGAGCTCACCGCCACCTTGTCGAGCGCCGCATCGGGATCGCCGACCGCGGCCTTGCCGGCGCGCCGCTCGAGGTCCTTCTGCAGGCCGTCGTAGAAGTCCTTGTGCGCCTCGTAGGTGCGCCGCGCGACGTCGGGCGGCATGAGGCGCGAGCGCGCGTCCGGCCGCGCCGGGTGGGTTGCGGGCCGCGCTTCGCGCGTCACGGTGCCGCTGTGGCAGCTGTCGGAAAGGACCAGGATGCGCACGCCGGGGACGAAGCGGCTGAGCTCGTAATGCAGCTCATCGTCGATTAGCTCGGCGTCGAACAGGCACCAGGTCTCGTCCTGCTTGTCGGGTTCGTCGCCGCTCACGTCCTTGACCTGCCCGCCGTGCCCCGAGTAGGTGAGAAAGAACAGGTCGCCCTTCTTGAGCTTGCGCGCCGCGCCGCGGATCGCTTTCAGCATCTTGGCGCGCGTCGCGTCGCTCGTGAGGAGGAGCGTGGGCGCCATGCGGCGGGAGCGCGCGAGCTGCGCCATGTCCTTGCCGTCGAACTCGCACGCCGCGAGCTCGCCCTTCCAGCCCTCGTAGTGGGCCGGATCCACCGCGTTCAGACCGAGGTGAAGCGAGATCGCCGTCGCCTTGTTCGCTTTCTTCGCCGTTTTCGTCGCCATGCTGCCTCCCTGAAGAAAAGGATTTCGAGTGAGCAGGGAGCGCCTCGCGCGCGAAACACGCCGGACGACCGGATAACGAAGCGGACTCCCCCAGAGAAATCCTACACCCGACGGAGAAATTCGCGCTGCCCGGCGGGCTTCGACCTGACGCAAAGCTTGCGCGGAAAAGCGGCGGCATTGTTCTTGCGTCCCCTTCGGCCGCAGTCCAGTCCCCATCCCAACCCTAGAGGAAATGAAGATGAACCTTAAACTCATCAGCACAGCAGTTACCGCTGCCATGGTCGCATTTGCAACGGCGACTTGGGCTCAAGGCGGCGGCGCGGGCGGCGCGGCGGGCGGCGGGGCCAGCGCCGGCGCGAGCGGCGGCAGCGCGGGCTCGAGCTCCTCCGGCGATAGCTCTTCCGGAGCGTCGGGCGCAAGCGGCAGCGGAGCGTCCTCGTCCGGAAGTGACGCGGGCACGCCCCCGAGCAGCGGCAGCATGAGCTCGGGCGCCACGACCTCGCCGAGCACCGGCAGCAGCACGAGCTCCGACACGTCGTCGCCCTCGACCGGCAGCACGGCCTCGCCGAGCTCCTCGTCGTC
>JBJMWH010000298.1:0-4478 GCA_045810245.1 Burkholderiales bacterium
CGTCGAGCAGGCGCTCGAGGAGGGCGGGAATCACGTCGCCGCCGGCCGCCCACGCGCCGTTGTCGTCGTAGGACTTGCCGAGGTGCTTGGCCGCCCACAGGTCGAGCAGGCAGTTTCCTGGACCGCAGTCGTAGCCAAGGACCGTGCCTTCGATCGGCAGGCGCGTGACGTTGGCGATACCACCGATGTTGACGACGACCCGGTTTTCGCTGCGGTGGCGGAATATTGTCGCGTGGAAGGCCGGCGCAAGCGGCGCACCCTGGCCACCCGCGGCAATATCACGCGAGCGGAAGTCGGCGACGACCGTGATGCCGGCTAGCTCAGCGAGAAGCGCGGCATTGCCGATTTGCAGCGTGTAGCCGCGGTCGGGGCGATGGCGCACGGTCTGCCCATGACAGCCGATGGCACGCACGTCCGACGCGCCCTTACCGCAGCCGCCCAGCAGTTCGGCGACGGCGGCGGCGTAGCGCTTGGCGAGCTCGTTACCGAGACGCGCGCAGCGGTCGACTTCGTTTTCACCGGGTGAGTTGAGGGCGAGCAGTTCACGGCGCAGAGGCGCATCGAACGCATGGTGAACGCTCGCGAGTAAGCGGGGCGCGGCAGCCGCATCGACCAGGACCGCGTCGACTCCGTCGAGACTGGTGCCCGACATTACGCCGACGTAGAGTGACTGGCTCACTCCGCCTGCGGCGCTTTCACTCACTCCAGCTGGGCGAGGGTGCCGTTGGCGAGCAGGTCGAGCTGCGCCGTGAGCGGCGCCGCGTGCGCCTGGAAAGCGGGCAGGTCTTGCGGCGCGACGGGCGTGCCTGCCGGCATGGCTATGGAGAAAGGGTTGCGCGCTTCGCCCGCGATGCGGAACTCGTAATGCAGGTGCGGCCCGGTGGCCCAGCCGGTCTGGCCGACGAAGCCGATGGTGTCGTTCTGCCCGACGTGCGCGCCGCGCCGCACCGCGACGCGGCTTAGGTGCGCGTATACCGTGCTGTACTGGCCCGCATGGCGCAGGATGACCACGTTGCCGTAGCCGCCGCGTGGCCCGGCGTGCTCGACGACCGCATCGCCCACGGCGCGCACCCGCGTTCCGGTCGGCGCCGCGTAATCGATGCCCTGGTGGGCGCGCCAAGCCCTCGCGATGGGGTGCACCCGCAGTCCGAAGCCCGAGCTCACGCGCGAGAATTCGAGCGGCGCGCGCAGGAAGGCCTTGCGCAGGCTGTTGCCGTTCGGCGCGTAGTAGCTGTTGCCGTAATGCACCGCACGATAAGTCTTGCCGCGGCTCGAGAACTCGGCCGCGAGCACGCGCCCCGCGCGCACCGGCCGACCGGCAAGGTGATGGAGCTCATACACCACCGTGAATTGGTCGCCCTTGCGCAAGTCGCGGTGGAAGTCGATGTCGCCGGCGAAGATGTCGGCGAGTTGCATGGCGACGCTGTCGGGAATGCCCGCGGCGTCGCTTGCGGCGAAGAGGGAGCTTTGCACCACGCTCGACTTCATCGCCACCTGGGTGTAGAGCGCGGCACGCTCCTCGCTCGAGCGCAGCTCCTCGCCTTCGCGCGAGACCTGCACCAGGGTGTCGCGGGCCGTAAGGAAGCTGAGCGCCACCAGCCGGCCTTCGGCGCTCACTTCGGCCGCGACGTTGTAGCTAGGCCGCAGCGCCTGGAGCGCGCGCTGGCGTGCAAGTGGCCCGATTTCGCCATCGGCGACACCGAGGCGCGAGAGGAACGCGCTCAGCGTATCGCCACGCTGGAAGCGCTCTTCGCGGATATACGTTGCGGGCGAGGGCAGCAACGCCTCGGTCGGGATCGGCAGCGCCTCGACCGAGGAGGTCGATAGGAGAATCTGCGTATCGGGCGAGGGCGCGATGGTGGCAAAAGCGGCGACCGCGCCGAAAACGGCGAGGACCACGATTACGGCGGCGCGCGTAAACGGCCCGAGAACGCCCATAACCCGCTAGAATCCCTTGTTATTCAGATGCCTGCGGGAAGTGTAGCAAAGTTCTTAAGGCGCGCAATAGATAAATGGGACCGCTGGCACAGGCTATTGAGACTATCCGCAGGGGCTGCGAGGAGCTCATCGTCGAGGACGAGCTCGTCAAAAAGCTTCAGAGCGGCCGCAAGCTCCGCGTCAAGCTCGGCCTGGACCCGACCGCGCCCGACCTGCACCTCGGCCACACCGTGGTCATCAACAAGCTGCGGCACTTCCAGGAGCTCGGCCATCAGGTCCAGTTCCTGATCGGCGACTTTACCGGCATGATCGGCGACCCGACCGGCAAGAACCAGACGCGTCCACCGCTCTCGCGCGAGCAGATCCTCGCCAACGCGCAAAGCTACCGCGACCAGGTGTTCAAGATCCTCGACCCGGGCGAGACGCAGATCCTGTTCAACTCCGCGTGGTCGGACAAGCTCGGCGCCGAAGGCATGATCCGCCTTGCCTCCCGCTACACCGTCGCCCGGCTGCTCGAGCGGGACGATTTCAGCAAGCGCTTCAGAAGCAACCAGCCGATCGCGGTCCACGAGCTGCTCTACCCGCTCATGCAGGGCTACGACTCGGTCGCGATGAAGACCGACGTCGAGCTCGGCGGCACCGACCAGAAATTCAACCTGCTGGTGGGCCGCGAGCTCCAGAAGGATGCGGGGCAGGAGCCGCAGGTGATCCTCACCATGCCGCTCCTCGAAGGCCTGGACGGCAAGGAGAAGATGTCGAAGTCGCTCGGCAACTATATCGGCATCGCCGAGCCGCCTCAGGAAATCTTCGGCAAGCTGATGTCGGTCTCGGACGAGCTGATGTGGCGCTACATCGAGCTCCTGTCCTTCGAGCCCCTTTCCACGGTACGGACGTGGAAGGCCCAAGTGGCGCAAGGCGGCAACCCCAGGGACGTGAAAGTGCGGTTCGCCAGGGAAATCGTCGCGCGTTTTCACGGCGAAGCGGCGGCACAGGCGGCGCAAGCCGATTTCGACCAGCGCTTCCGCCGCGGCGAGATGCCCGAGGACATGCCCGAGGTCAGGCTCTCTTATCCCGAAGCTGGCCTTGCCATCACTCAACTGCTGAAGCAACTGGAGCTGGTGCCGAGTACGAACGAAGCCAATCGCTTGATCGAGCAGGGTGGGGTAAAAGTGGACGGAGACCGTGTTTCAGACCGCATGCTGAAACTTGTCAAGGGCCGAACCTACGTAGTCCAGGTCGGCAAGCGGAAATTCGCGCGAGTCACCCTCGCATGACTGGACCGCAATACGAGGTCTATGCGATCAAGTATGCGCACCACGCGCGCCGGGCGCGCGAGAACTTCATCGGCGGCGACCCCCACGACGGCCCGATGCCGCTCGACTATTTCGTGTGGCTCGTACGCGGCGCCGGACGTGAGATCGTAGTCGACACCGGCTTTTCCGCGGCGATGGCGCTCAAGCGCGGCCGCGATCACCTTCGCTGTCCGACCGAAGGGCTGAAGCTTCTTGGAACGAATGCAGCAGCGGTGAAGGACGTGGTGATCACGCATCTTCATTACGACCACGTCGGCAATTTCGAGCTCTTTCCTGCCGCCACGCTGCATCTGCAGGATCTCGAGATGCGCTACGCCACCGGCCGCTATATGTGCGACCAGTGCTTCCGCGGCGCCTACGAGGTGGAGGACGTCGTCGGCGTCGTGCGGCGCGTCTACGACGGCCGCGTGCGCTTTCATCAAGGTGACAGCGAGCTCGCGCCCGGCGTTTCGCTTCATCTCATCGGCGGCCACACGATGGGCATGCAGGCAGTGCGCGTCGCGACCCGCCGCGGCGCGGTGGTGCTCGCCTCCGATGCGAGCCATTTCTACGCCAACATGGAACAGACGCGACCGTTCCCGATCGTCTGGTCGGTGGCGGACATGGTCGACGGCTACCGCCGACTGCAGGGCCTCGCCGAATCGCCGCAGCACATCATCCCGGGACACGATCCGCTGGTGATGGAGCGCTACCCGCCGCCCAGCCCAGAACTTCAGGGCGTCGCGGTCAGGCTGGACTGATTTTGCGGGGCCGGATTATGATCGTCCTCCCCCGGGAATTGGACTGAAAGCACAGGGTTTTCGGAATGCGCGTTGGTTTTGCCCAGGCTGTGCTCGCGGGCGCGCTCGCGGCTTTCGCGTTCGCCGCGCAGGCGCAGCAGGCGCCCGCGGCCAAGACGCTCAAGATGCAATCCACCTGGCCGGCGAGCCTCACCCTGCAGGACAACTTCAGGTATTTCGCCGAGCGCGTGGACAAGCTCACCAACGGACAGCTGAAGATCGAGGCGCTTGCCGCCGGCCAGATCGTGCCGCCGTTCGAGGTACTGGACGCCACGCACAAGAAGGTGCTCGACGGCGCGCACGCGGTCTCCTATTACTGGGTGGGCAAGAACAAAGCGGCTACTTTGTTCTCCGCCACGCCTGCCGGCCCGTTCGGCATGGACCAGATCGACTTCATGGGCTGGCTCTACGAGGGCGGCGGCCTCGATCTGTGGTGGGATTTTTACAC
>JBJMWH010000299.1:0-3718 GCA_045810245.1 Burkholderiales bacterium
ACTCACCGTTGCCGGCGCGCCGGCGATCGCTTCCGAAGGGCCATGGGCGTTGTTTCGCGTGCTCGAAAAAGGCACGGCGCAGCCCGGTACGCAGGCCGGCTTGGTGCGGCTCGCGTTCGCGCCCGACGCAAAGCGCAGCGCCACACTCGATCTGCAGCCGACGAGCGTAAACAACCCGTTCCAGAGCCGCGAGCTTTACCAGTTTCAGTGCCCGGGACAGAAATAGCCTCTTCAAGCATTGCTGGCCTCTACGGGAAGCTCCCGGCGCGCGGCGATTTCCTCAGCCGCCGGCTCGACGCGGACTTCATTGCGGGCTGGGACGAGTGGCTGCAGCGCGCGATGCTCGAGAGCCGCGCGGCGCTCGCCGAGCGCTGGCTGGAATGCTTTCTCTCGGCGCCGGTGTGGCGCTTCGTGCTGCCGGCGGGGATGTACTCCAAATCGGGCTGGCTCGGGTTGGTGGCTGCAAGCGTCGACCGCGTCGGACGCTATTTCCCGCTTACGCTCGCCGCGCCGCTGCACCACGAGAGCATCGACCTGCCCGCGTCGCTAGCGAAAGCGCTGCTCTGGCTCGACTCGCTCGAAGCGCTCGCGCTCGAAGCGCTGACGCCGGAGCTCGACTTCGACGCCTTCGATCAGCGGCTTGCCGCGTTTGCGCTGCCTGCCGGGCTGCCCGTCGCGGCAGCGCCGAGCGACGATACCGTGCCGCTCGGCGCGGCACAGTCGACTTTCCAAGCCTGGCAGTTCGCGGCGGACGTCGACGACGGCAGCGTCACGCGCGTACTGATGGAGCCGTCGCGTGTGCTGCGTGCTGCGTCGGCGCTCTGGTTCACGCGCGGCGGAGAAACGCTGCCGCCATGCCTCGCCGCATGCGCCGGTCCCATTTCCGGAGAACGCTTCTGCGCTCTGCTCGACGGGCGCTGGGCGGAGCATTCCTGGACCCTGGCGAGCGCTAGCTCATTGATACCAAATAGCCAATCGGGCGCGACCGAGGGTGTGATGTATTGCAGCCCCCAAAACCCGGGCGTAGACTTAATTCACGGTCAGGGCAGGGGGCAGGAAGAAGCAGGGCCGCTGATCGCACCTCCAGGCAGCGCAAACGGGGCAGGGTCATGAACACCGGTAGGGAGAAATAGTCTCCGCGATGAGCGCCCACGCCTCATGGGAATGACCGATCTCGAAGCGCTGCTGCGTCCGGTCAGCGACGACGCCCGCTGCGGACCGGACCTCGATGCTGCGGGCGACCCGGCGTATGTCGAGCTCGGCGTGGCGGCCGAATGGAAGGAGGCCAAGTACGTCGGTGACAGGGAAGTCGCGCCCGCCCAGACTCCCGACTGGCGCAAGGTCAAGGAGACCGGCGCGGCGCTGCTCGCCGTTTCCAAGGACCTGCGCATCGCCAAGCACTATGTCGCAGCGCTCGCCCACACCGACGGCCTGCCGGGATTCGCCGCGGGCGTGCGCCTGCTGCGCGACCTGCTCGAGCGCTATTGGGATGCGCTGCATCCGATGCTCGAAGGCGCCGAGGACGACTGGCGCAAGAACCTCGTCACGGAGCTGAACGCCGAGCGCGGCGCGCTCGGAGGGCTGCGCGCCGCGTTCATCGCCGAATCGAGAAAGGTCGGGCGCTTCAGCGTGCGCGACATCGAAGTGCTCGACGGCGCGCTGCCGCCCGCGGAGGGCGCAACCGCGCCCACGGCACAGCTGCTGCGCGAGGCGATCCGCGACACCGAGCTCGCCAGCGCCAATCTCCGGCTCGAATCCTGCCGCGAAGCCCTGGCCGGCCTGAAGGCGATCCAGGACACCTTCCGACAGCACCAGCCGAACCTGTATCCCGAGTTCCCGGCCGCCGAGAAGCTGCTGCGCCGGGCAGAGGCGCTGCTTGCCGACGCGCTCGGCTTCGAATCGGCCGCCGACGGCGCGCCGGCGCCCGCCGGCGAGGCCGGCGGCAGCGGCGATGGCGCGCCCGGGAAGCTGAAGACCCGCGCCGACGCGCGGCGCGTGCTCGAGTCGGTGTGCGATTTTCTCGAGCGCACCGAGCCCGCCCATCCGGCGCCGATTCTGATCCGCCGGGCGGCACGGCTGTTGGATTTGAGCTTCGTCGACATCATCCGGGACCTGGCTCCGGAGGCTGCCGGCACGATCGAGAACCTCGGCGGCATACGACGCGAGTCGACGTAGACCGCCGAAACTTTTCTTAACAGGGGAGGACTACAGTGGGAACCACCAGTTCGCAGAAATTCATCTCGCGCAACCGCGCGCCGCGCGTGCAGATCGAGTACGACGTTGAGCTTTACGGCTCGAAGAAGAAGGTGCAGCTGCCCTTCGTCATGGGCGTGCTCTCCGACCTTTCCGGCAAGCCCGCGGAGCCGCTGGCGCCGATCGCGGATCGCAAGTTCACCGACGTCGACGTCGACAACTTCGACGCGTTCCTCAAGGCGCAGAAGCCGCGGGTCGCATTCCAGGTGCCGAACACGCTCACCGGCGAAGGCAACATCAACCTGGACATCACGTTCGAGAGCATGGAGGACTTCTCGCCCGCGGCGATCGCGCGCAAGGTCGACGCCCTCAACAAGCTGCTCGAGGCGCGCACCCAGCTCTCGAACCTGCTCACCTACATGGACGGCAAGACCGGCGCAGAGACCCTCCTGCAGAAGGTGCTGCAGGACCCCGAGCTCCTGAAATCGCTGGGGCAGGCGCCCAAGCCGGCCCAGTAAGCAAACGAACCCAGGAGAGAGATCACCATGGCAACCAACGAAAAACTGGCGGACCAGCAGGCCCCCGCCCTGGCGGAGCTCGACGAGTTCTCCGCCCTGCTGAAGAAGGAATTCAAGCCCAAGTCGGAAGAGGCGAACGAAGCGGTGCAGCGCGCGGTGCGCACTCTCGCGCAGCAGGCGCTGACCGACACCAGCGTGGTCAGCGACGACGCGGTGAAGACGATCGAGCGGATCATCGCCGAGATCGACAAGAAACTGACCGAGCAGATCAACAAGATCCTGCACCACGAGGACTTCCAGAAGCTCGAAGGCGCGTGGCGCGGCCTGCACTACCTCGTCAACAACACCGAAACCGACGAGATGCTGAAGATCCGCGTCATGAACGCGCCGAAAGCGGATCTCGCGAAATCGCTCAAGCGCTACAAGGGCACGGCGTGGGACCAGAGCCCGCTGTTCAAGAAGGTGTACGAGGCCGAGTACGGCCAGCTCGGCGGCGAGCCCTTCGGCTGCCTCGTGGGCGACTACCACTTCGACCAGAGCCCGCCCGACGTCGAGCTGCTCGGCGAGATGGCGAAGAACGCCGCCTCTGCGCACTGCCCGTTCATCAGCGGCGCGTCGCCGACGCTGCTGCAGATGGATTCGTGGCAGGAGCTGGCGAACCCGCGCGACCTCACCAAGATCTTCCAGACGCCGGAGTACGCTGCGTGGCGCTCGCTGCGCGAATCGGACGACGCGAAGTACGTGGGCCTCGCGATGCCGCGGTTTCTCGCGCGGCTGCCCTACGGCGCCAAGACCAGCCCGGTCGAGGAGTTCAACTTCGAGGAGGAGACCGAGAGCGGCTCGCACAACCGGTACAACTGGGCCAACGCGGCCTACGCGATGGGCGTCAACATCACCCGGGCGTTCAAGCTCTACGGCTGGTGCACCACGATCCGCGGCGTCGAGTCCGGCGGCGCGGTGCCGAATTTGCCGGTGCACGCGTTCCCGACCGACGACGGCGGCGTGGA
>JBJMWH010000300.1:0-2985 GCA_045810245.1 Burkholderiales bacterium
TCGGCTTCTACGTCACCTATGCGGTGTCGAGCACCGTCAATTTCGCGCAAGGCAGCTCGATGATGCTCGGCGCGGTCTTCACGTACACATTCGCCGTGCGGCTCGGCTGGCCATTCGCGCCGGCGGCGCTGCTGGCCCTCCTTCTTTGCGCGCTGTACGGCCTGCTGGTGGAGCTGCTGGCGGTGAGGCCGTTCGCGCGCCGGGGCTCCAATGCCTGGCTGATGGCGACCGTGGCGCTCGGCATCATCGCCGACAACAGCGTGCTCTTCACTTTCGGCAAGGAGCCGCGCGGTCTCGCGCTGCCGTGGGCCGCGCGCGCCACCGAAGTGCTCGGACTGCACGTCTCGCTTCTGCAGCTCGCGATTCCGGCCGTGGGCCTGGCGCTCGCGGCGGCACTGCATGAATTCTCGCGGCGCACGCGCCTTGGCAAGGCAATGCTGGCGGTGGTGCAGAACGCCGATGCCGCGCGGCTGATGGGCATCAACGTGCCGCTCGCCATCATGGCCGCCTACGCGCTGTCGACCGCGTTTGCCGGCGCCGCCGGCATCATGATCGCGCCGCTCTTCAACGTGCATTCCGACATGGGCACGCTCTTCGGCTTGAAGGCGTTCGCCGTGGCAATCCTCGGCGGCATTACGAGCGCGTGGGGCGTGATGCTGGCCGGCCTTCTCTTCGGACTCGTCGAGTCGCTCATCACCGCGTTCCTTGGCTCCTCATACACCCAGATCCTCACCTTTACGCTGGTCATCGTAGCGCTCGCCATCGTGCCGAACGGGCTGTTCGGCCGCGCCGAGCTGAAGAAGGTATGACGCGCGTCGTCTTTTTGATGGCCGCTTTTGCCGCTGCCGTCGCCTTCACCGCGACGGGCAACAGCTACGACGTCTTCATCATGGCGACGCTCGGGCTCACGGCCCTGGTCGGGATCGGGCTCAACGTCCTGCTCGGCCTGACGGGGCAGGTGTCCTTCGGCCACGTGGGTTTTTACGCCATCGGGGCCTACGCGGTTGCGGTCCTTACGGTTCTGTTCAAATTCAATTTCTGGCTCGCGCTGCCGATCGCCGCCCTTCTCGCCACGGCAACCGGGGCGCTGCTCGCGCTGCCGGCGATGCGGGTGCGCGGCCCGTACCTCGCGATGGTGACCATCGCTTTCGGCTTCGTCATCGAGAACATCGCCGTCGAGTGGCGCGGGGTCACCGGCGGGCAGAACGGCATCATGGGCGTCAGCAGGCCGGCGCTGCTCGACAGCGAACGCGCCGTCGCCATCGCATGTATCGTGCTGGCCGCGCTTGCAACCGGTGGTTTTTACCTCCTGAGTAGAACCCGTTGGGGCGCGGCGATGCGCGCGGTGAAGGACTCTGAGGTCGCCGCCGAATCGATCGGCCTCGACCCGGTGCGCATCAAGACCGCGGCCTTCGCCATCTCCGCGTTCTGCGCCGGGGTGGCGGGCGCGTTCTTCTTCGCGCTGTCCGGCTTCGTCACGCCGTCGACGTTCGCGTTCTCGCAGTCCATCCTCTTCGTCCTCGTGGTCATCATCGGCGGCGCCGGCTCGCTTGCCGGCCCGCTCGTCGGCGCGACGATCGTGGTGCTGCTGCCGGAGTTCCTCGCCGCGCTCGCCGAGTACCGGCTGCTTTTTTTCGGGGCGCTGCTCCTGGTGGTTCTGTGGCTCGCGCCGGACGGCGTGGTCGGTCTCGTCGAACGCTGGCTGACGCGACGGCGCAAGCCGCGCCTTGGCGTCGCCGGCGAGGCGCGGCTACCGGAGCCCAGGCGCGCCGTACTGGAAGCGGAACGGATCGGCATCGCCTTCGGCGGCGTGCGGGCGGCAAGCGAGGTGTCGCTGCGCGCCGCGCCAGGCAAGGTGACGAGCCTGATCGGGCCGAACGGTGCCGGCAAGACGACGGTGCTGAACATGCTGTCGGGCTTCTATCGGCCCGATGCCGGCGTGATCCGCATCGGCGGCGCCGAAGTGCAGGGCCGAGCCGCGTGGCGGATTGCGCGCGCCGGCATCGCGCGCACCTACCAGACGACGCAGCTCTTCGGCTCGATGACGGTGGCCGAGAACCTCGCCATCGCGGGCGGCTCCGAAGCGCTGCTCTCGTTCGTGAGCTATCGCGGCGACCTGGACATGCGCGCTGCGGACCTGCCGCACGTGGACAAGCGCCTCGTCGAGATCGCTCGCGCGCTCGCCACGCGGCCTTCGGTGCTCCTGCTCGACGAGCCGGCCGCGGGTTTATCAAGACAGGATAAGCAAACCCTGGCGGCGCTCCTGCGCCGCATCGCGGACGGCGGCATCGCCGTCGTGCTGGTCGAGCACGACATGGATGTCGTGATGGGCATCTCGGACACGGTGGTGGTGCTCGATGCCGGCGTGGTGATCGCGGCCGGCGCCCCGGCGGACGTGCAGCGCGACCCGGCAGTGCGCAAGGCGTATCTCGGCGAGCATGCGCTCGAGCCGAGCGGCGCGCGTGCCGCTCCCGGCGGGCGTCCTTATCTCGTCGTCGGCAAGCTCGCGGCCGGCTACGGCGCCGAGCCGGTGCTGAAGGGCGTCGACCTGGAAGTGCGCGAGCGCGAGATGGTGGCGGTGCTCGGCGCGAACGGCGCCGGCAAGTCGACGCTGATGCGGGCGGTCAGCGGGCTGCTGCGTCCGGTACAGGGCGGAATTGTCTTCGGCGGCGAGGACATCACGCGACTGCCGGCGCATGGCGTCATGCCGCGCGGGCTGGTGCTCGTGCCGGAAGGGCGGCAGGTGTTTCCGGAGCTCTCCGTGCTGCACAACCTGGAGCTCGGCGCCTTCCGCAGAAAAGACGATCCCGCGGCGGACATCGAAGCGATGCTCGAGCGCTTTCCGCGGCTGCGCGAGCGGCTGCACCAGCGCGCGGGACTGCTCTCCGGCGGCGAGCAGCAGATGCTCGCGATCGCTCGCGGCTTGATGGCGCGCCCGCGCCTTCTGCTGCTCGACGAGCCCTCGCTCGGCCTCGCGCCCGCGGT
>JBJMWH010000301.1:0-6994 GCA_045810245.1 Burkholderiales bacterium
CAACGTCTTTCTCGAATCGCTCGTGGATGACGATCTCGCTTCAACCCGAAAAAATGCGGCCGTCACGGTCCGACGGAAAATCAGAACCGCAAGGCAGCACATGTCGCCGATGGAAGGCCGCGGCGTGGTGTGCGAGTGGAACCGGCGCCTCGGGCAGCTCGTGATGTACAGCGCGGCGCAGATGCCGCACATCAACCGCGCCGGCCTCGCCGAGTGTCTCGGCATCGACCAGGGCGCGATCCGCGTGGTCGCGCCCGACGTCGGCGGCGGCTTCGGCTACAAGGGCATCCTGCTGCCCGAAGAGGTGGCCCTCGCCTGGCTGTGCCGGCGCCTGGGCCGCCCGGTGCGCTGGATCGAGGACCGGCGCGAGCAGCTCTCGGCGAGCGCGAATTGCCGCGAGCACCACTACGACCTCACGCTGTATGCCGACGCAAAAGGGAAGATCCTCGGCATCGACTGCGAGGCGACGGTCGATTCCGGCGCCTATTCCTCCTACCCGTTCTCCGCCTGCCTCGAGGCGGCGCAGGTGAGCTCGATTCTGCCGGGGCCGTACAAGATGGACCGCTACCGCTGCCGCACCTGGTCGGTCGCGACGAACAAGGCGCCGATCCTGCCCTATCGCGGCGTGGCGCGAACCGGCGTGTGCTTCGCGCTCGAGCTGATGATCGACGCCGCCGCGCGCGAGCTCGGCATCGAGCCCCACGAGATGCGGCTCGCGAACCTGGTGCAGCCGGCGGAGATGCCGTTCAACAACATCACGAAGAAGCACTTCGACAGCGGCGACTATCCCGAAGCGGTCAGGCGTGCGGCCAACATGATTGGCCTTTCGAAGATTCGTGAACGGCAAAAGCATCCTGAAAAGGACGGGCGAAGAATCGGGGTTGGCTTCTCGATCTACTGCGAGCAGGCCGCGCACGGCACCTCGGTGTACTACGGCTGGGGCATCCCGATGGTGCCGGGCCACGAGCAGTGCTCCGCGCGGCTTACGCCCGACGGCGTCCTCGAGCTGCGGATCGGCGCGCATTCGCACGGTCAGGGCATGGAGACCACGCTCGCGCAGGTCGCCAATACGATCCTCGGAATCGACCCGGACCATGTCCGTTTGATCCATGGCGATACGGCATTGACGCCTTACTCCACCGGCACGTGGGGCTCGCGCAGCATGGTGATGTCCGGCGGCGCTGTCGCCGCGGCTTGCGACACGATCGGCGCTCGCGTGAAGGCAATCGCTTCGAAGCTTCTGGAGGTTTCATCAGCGGACCTCACGCTCGACTCAGGTTTTATTTTTGTTGCCGGCACGGACCGCAGGATGAGCCTTTCCGAGATAGCAAATGTCTGGTACGGAAAACCCCAACTGCTACCCGCCGACGTCGATCCAGCGGGGCTGGAAGCGACCGCCGGCTACAAGGCGAAGGTCGACACGGGAACCTTCAGTTATGCCTGCCACGCGGCGACGGTAGCGGTCGACACCGAGACCGGGCACGTCGAGATCCTCGACTACGCGATCGTCGAGGACGGCGGCACGCTCGTGAATCCGATGATCGCCGATGGCCAGGTGTACGGCGGCACGGCGCAAGGTGTAGGCACCGCGCTCTACGAGGAGATGCCGTTCGACGCGCAAGGCCAGCCGCTCGCGACCACGCTCGCCGACTACCTGTTGCCGAGCGCCACCGAAGTGCCCGCGATGCGCATCGACCACCTGGAGACCCCCTCGCCTTACACGCGCTTCGGCCAGAAGGGCATCGGCGAAGGCGGCGCCATCGCGCCGCCGGCGGCGATCGCCAACGCGGTGAACGACGCGCTCGCAGCGCTCGGAGTCGAAATCACCGACTCGCCGCTCACGCCGCGGCGCATCGTCGAAGCGCTCCTCAAGGCGGGCCAATGAAAGCCCCCGCCTTCGACTACGCGCGGCCCAAGGACGTGGCGGAAGCCGTCAAGCTTCTCGCCGAAGGCGGCAGGCCCGCGGCGGGTACCCAGTCGCTCGGCCCGATGCTCAATCTGCGCGTCGCGCATCCGACGCTTCTTGTTGATATCCGTGGCCTCGAAGAATTGAAAGCCACAAGTGAGGATCAGGACTTCGTAACACTGGGGGCCTGCATCACCCATGCCGAGATCGAAGACCGCAAGGTTGCGGACCCGAGCGGCGGGTTGATGGCCTCGATCGCCTCTTCCATCGCGTATCGCGCGGTGCGTAACCGCGGCACGATCGGCGGCAGCCTCGCCCACGCCGACCCGGCGGCCGATTGGCCAACCGCGCTCACGCTCCTGAACGCGGTTGTTTTGATTGCGGGTAGCAAGGGCAAGCGGGAAACGCCGGCCGACGGCTTCATTACCGGGATCTTCACCACCACCCTCGCTTCCGACGAGCTCGTCGTCGCGCTGCGCATTCCGAAGCGCTCGCGGCGTGCACGCTACGGGTACTGGAAGTTCTGCCGCAAGGCGGGCGAGTTCGCGAACGCGATCGGCGCCGCGCTGCACGACCCGGAGACGAACGAGTCGCGCGCCGTGATGGGCGCGTTAGTCGGCCCGCCACGTCTTGTGAAGGAAAAGAGCACGTTCGACGAGGCTGCACTGACCTTCAATACTGCGCAAACCGGCGACGATGCCTATTCGCGCCGGCTCCACACGGTCGCGCTGAAACGCGCGTTCGCACAGATCCAATAGGATTTTCATGCTTCGACTTCTTGTCCTTACAGCGCTACTCCTCGTCGTTCCTCTTTCAAAAGCCCAAACCTGGCCGCAGAAGCCGGTGCGGGTGATCGTGCCGTTCGCGCCCGGCGGAGCGTCCGATCTGATGCCGCGCCTGGTCGGTGAAAAGCTCGCCGCGATCTGGGCGCAGCCGGTGGTGATCGACAACCGCCCCGGCGCCGCCGGCAACATCGGCATGGAAGCCGGCGCCAAGTCGCCGCCCGACGGCTACACGCTGCTCGCCGCGCCGAACGGCAATCTGGTGGTCAACCCGCACATGTATTCGAGGCTCGCCTACGACGTGTTCAAGGACCTCGCGCCGGTGACGCGCATCGCGGCCGTGCAGAACGTGCTGGTGGTGAACCCCGAAGTGCCGGCGAGCTCGATGAAGGAATTCATCGCCCTCGCCCGCGCCAAGCCCGGCGCGCTCAATTTCGGCTCGCCGGGCAACGGCAGCCAGGCGCACGTCGGCGTCGAGCTGCTGAAGATGCAGCTCGGCCTCGACCTCGTCCACCTGCCTTACCAGGGCGTCGGCCCTGCGATGAAGGACCTTCTCGGCGGGCGTCTCCAGCTCATGCTCGCGCAGGTGCCCGCGGCGCTGCCCCAGATCAAGGCCGGGAAGCTGCGGGCGCTCGGCGTTGCGCGCGGCGCCCCGCACGCGTCCCTGCCCGAGGTGCCCACGATCGCCGCCGCGGCGGGCCTGCCGGGCTACGAGGCCGTGTCCTGGTACGCGCTCATGGCCCCAGCCGGCACTCCGAAGGATGTTGTTGAAAAGATCCATTCCGACGTCGCCAAGGTCCTGCAGTTTCCCGAGGTGCGCGAGCGACTCGCCGGGATGGGCGCCGAGCCCTCGGGCGAGGCGCCCGCGGAGCTCGCCAAGCGGATCAAGGTCGAGTACGACCGCTGGGGCGAAGTCGTGCGTAAAGCAAACATCAAAGCTGATTGATGCTTGCGAACGCGCGCATGTACTCGGTGACGCCGGCGGCGGCGGAGGCCTGGCGCGCGGTGATCGGCTGGGCGGCGCGCGAAGCCGGCGTGCCGGTCGAGTTCGTCGAGCACGGGCCGCCCAGGCTCCTCTCGGACCTCTGGGCGCGCGACGACCTCGGCGTCGTGCAGATGTGCGGCCTGCCGGCATCGCTGCGCAAACCGGCGCCGACCGTCCTCGCCGCGCCGCAGCCGCGCCTGCCGCGCTACCAGGGAAAAGCGATCTACATGAGCGACATCGCGGTCCGGGCCGACGCGCGCTTTCGCACGCTCGAGGACACCTTCGGCGGCGTCGCCGGCTACACGCTCAAGGACTCGCAGTCCGGCTACTTCGCCTTTCGCAGCCTCCTCCTCACGAAGTATCCGAATGCGAAGTACCGCGAGATCGTCGGCGGCCTGCTCAATCCTCGCGGCGTGATTCAAGCTCTAGTCAATAACAGGATCGATGTAGGCCCGCTCGACGGCTACGTGTTCGACCTCCTGCGCGCCGGCGATCCGCAGTTGGCCTCGCAGGTGCGAGTGGTCGCCGTCACCGATCCGACGCCCATGCCGCCGCTGGTTGCAACTGCATCTCTAAAAGAAGACCAAACCGAAAAACTCAGATCGGCGTTTCTGGCAGTTCACCAAGAAGCATCCCTGGATAAGGCGCGCGAGACACTGCTGATTGAAAAGTTCGCGCTGCCCGATCTGTCCGTCTACGACGAAACGAAGCGCCGCGCCGAGCGCGTGGAGCGCGCTGAGCCATGGCCCTGATTCGCGTGCGCATGACGGTGAACGGCCAGCCGGTGGACGAGCAGGTCGAGCCGCGCACCCACCTCGCCGACTTCCTGCGCGAAAACGGCGGGCTTACCGGCACGAACCTCGGCTGCGAGCACGGCGTGTGCGGCGCGTGCACGCTCGAGCTCGACGGCGCCCCGGCGCGCTCGTGCATCACTTTCGCGGTGGCCTGCGAAGGCGCCTCGGTGCGCACCATCGAGGGCTTCGCCGAGGATCCGGTGATGGCCGAGCTGCGCGCCGCCTTCACCGCCGAGCATGCGCTCCAGTGCGGCTACTGCACCCCCGGCATGCTCGTCACCGCGCGCGACATCGTCATGCGCCTGCCCGATGCCGACGAAGCGCGGATCCGCAAGGAGCTTTCCGGCAACCTGTGCCGCTGCACCGGCTACGTCGGCATCGTGCGCGCCATTCAGCGCGTTCTTGCCGCGCAGCGCAAATAAAACACTGGCAAGCACGGGCAGTGAACTTGTTCCTGCCTGCTCACCAAATTTGATCAGGACGGACCAATTACTTCGCAACGATCCGGCAACGGTCGGTTCTAGCATCAAGGCATCTGCCTCGGAGGTGCCCGTTGCGCAGCGCGGCCCTGCTGGTGAACTATATCAATCGGAAGGTCGATCGCCTGATCGACTGGATGGAGTCGTTCGCGAACCGATAAAGAGGTGAACAGAATCGGGTCTGACCCCGATTCCTGACCCCGATTCCTGGGAAGCCGGCTACTTCAACGCTTCCCGCAGCGCATCGCGCAAGCGCACGTACTGCTCCTGGTCCCGCGCTTTCAGCAACGCGAGGTCTTTGACGATCCGCTCGATCCTCGCGGCGGCGGCGTCCTGCTTCACCTGGTCGATCTCCTGCTTCATGGCGAGGAAGTCCGCGAATGGCTTGTCCTGCGGTGTCGCGCCATGGCGCTCCACGATCAGGAGCTCGAGCGCGTCGGACATGCGGCCGAGCTGGCGACCGTAGCTGTGCCTGGCCACGACCTCGACCTCGGTCTGAGGCGCGGTTGAATTGTTGCTATTGATATTCAACGTCCATCCCTGCAGGATCGACTGCGCCAGGTTGTCCGGGGCGATGCGCCACATCGTCTGCCACGCGCGCATCCATTCGGTTGGAGCCATTGCGGTCCAGGGAAAGCCAACGGTTTCGCCGGTAGCCATGGAGAGAGGTGCCGCCTTGTGTCGTGGCCGAGCAGGTTAACACTGCCTCGCGTCGCGGTCGGTAGTTCGTTGCCTACATGACGTAGGGGTTCGCGCGAACTTCGGCGGAGCGCGCGCCGGCATAAATTCATCGCCGCCGGCGGCCGCGCTTGCTAATGTGGGAGGCGATGAAGATGACCTACGATCCGCCGCCGCCGCCGCGAGGCTGGCTCGCCCGAACCCTGGAAGCGCTCGCCGCCATGGTGTTCGCGGGCCTGGCCGTGCTCCTGCCGCGTTCGCGCTAGGAAAATAGGGACAGTCCGGACAGTCCCTAATCTCCTAAATTAGGGACTGTCCCTGATTTTCCGTACGATGCGCGCATGCGCAACGGCACCAACCGCTTCAAGGCGTCGCTCGCGCGGGCCAAGGCCGCGCACCTCGACACGCTGCTGAAGGACGTGCAGGTCGACGAGGAGCGCGAGGCCACCGCGCAGCAGGTCGAGGCGAGGCGGCTCGCCATCCAGCGCGACGTCGCCGATCCGCTCGCCGCGCGGGTGCGGCTCGAGCGCATCCTGAAGGGCAACGACCTTTCCGACATCTCGTACCTCGAGCAGGGGCTCGCCGCGGGGCGGCCGGTCTGCCGGATCGTGCTGCGCAGGAACGGCAGCCTCGTCGGCTACGGCACCGGGTTCCTGATCGCGCCGGGCGTCCTGATGACGAACGAGCACGTATTCGAGGACCCTTCCTGCGTGCGCGAGAGCATCGCCCAGTTCCGCTACGAGCGCGACGTGCACGGCCTGGAGATCGCCTCGGTCGACTTCGGCTTGCGCCTCGCGCCGGCGCCGATCATCTCCAAGGAGCTCGATTTCGCCATCGTCCAGGTCGAGCCGAGATCGCTGCGCGGCGAGGCCCTGGCGCAATTCGCCTGGCTGCGCCTGGACCCGACGCCGGGCAAGGCATTCGTCGGCGAGTACCTCACGATCATCCAGCACCCCAAGGGCGAGCGGAAGCAGATCTGCGTGCGGGAGAACAAGCTCCTCAAGTACGCCGACAAGGATCCCTACGTCTGGTACGAGACCGACACGGTGTCGGGCTCCTCGGGCTCGCCGGTATTCAACAACTCTTGGGACGTAGTGGCGCTGCACCACAGCTCGGTGCCCGAGACGAAGCGCGTCAAGGGAAAGGACGTCTGGCTCACGCACGACGGCAAGGTCTGGACTGCCGACATGGGCGAAGACGAGATCGCGTGGAAGGCGAACGAAGGCATCCGCGTGAGCCGCATCGTCGAGCACCTTTCGGCGAAGCACGCGACGCATCCGCTGGCGCGCGCGATCCTGACCGCCAAGGATGCGCGCGCGGCTCGAATCGACGGCGGCAGCGAAGGCAGCGCCGAGAGCGTCCTCGATCCG
>JBJMWH010000302.1:0-3718 GCA_045810245.1 Burkholderiales bacterium
TAGCAAGGACCAGAAGCAGGGTTTGTCCCTGCGGCTTTCGCAGCTCGATAGAATCGGCGCATGAAGACCCTGATCAAGGACGGGTCCGTCGTCACGATGGACCCGAAGCTCGGCGAGCTCGAGCGCGGCGACGTGCTGGTCGAGAACGACAAGATCGTCGCCGTGGGGCCAAACCTCAGCGCCGACGCCGAGCGCACGATCGACGCTGCCGGCATGGTGGTGATGCCGGGCCTCGTCAACTCGCACATCCACACCTGGGAGCTGACGCTGCGCGGCATCGGCGCCGACTGGGTCAGCGCGCGCGATTACTTCGCCCACATCCACGGCAACCTCGCGCAGCGCTTCGAGCCCGAGGACAACTACGTCGCCAACCTGCTCGGCGCGCTGGCGCAGATCAACGCCGGCACCACCACGATCTTCGACTGGTGCCACAACCTGCGCACCCCGGAGATGACCGACGCCTCGCTCGACGGCATCGTCGAGTCGGGCGTGCGCGCGGTGTTCGGCCACGGCACCGCGAAGCCGATGGGCGCTCATTTTACAAACAGCCGGGAAAAGCCCTATTACGAGATCCCGCAGCCGCGCGAGGAGGTGAAGCGGCTGCGCGGCGGGCGGCTCCCCTCGGACGAGGGCCTGGTCACGATGGCGCTGGCGATCCTCGGCCCCGACTACGGCACCTACGAGGTGGCGGAGGCCGACATCCGCCTCGCGCGCGAGTTCGGCATCCTCAACAGCGCCCACACCGCGGGCCGGCAAGGGAAGCGCATGGTGCCGGACGGGTTCTGGCGCCTGAAACAGGCGGGCCTGCTCGGGCCCGACCACAACGTGGTGCACGGCAACTGCCTGCCGGACGATGAGCTGAAGATGATCATCGATGCCGGCTGCTCGGTCTCGGCCACCTGCATGGCCGAGCTCCTCAACTGGGACCATCCGCCGCTCCTCGGCCGCATCGAGAAGATCGGCGGCACCGCGGCGCTGGGCACCGACGTCGATCCTTACTTCGCCGCCTCGATGTGGCAGGAGATGCGCCGGGCGTTCATGCACCAGCGCGAGATGGACAACCGCGCGCTCTCCGCCGCGGGGCGCTGGCCCGCCGAGAGTCACGCGACCACGGTGCGCACAGCGCTGCGCTGGGCGACGATGGGCGGCGCCAAGGCGCTGCGGCTCGAGCACAGGATCGGCTCGCTCACGCCCGGCAAGCAGGCAGATCTCATCCTGGTGCGCGGGAACGACCTCAACATCTTCCCGTCGGTGCCGTTCGGCGACCCGGTGCAGGCGGTGGTGATGAACGCCGAGACCGCCAACGTCGACACGGTGCTCGTCGCCGGCAAGATCGCGAAGCGCCACGGCAAGCTCGCCTTCCCGGCCGAGCGCATCGAGCGGCTGAAGGAGGAGGTGCTCGCCTCGCGCGAGCGCGTCATGAAGAAGGGCAGCTACGTCTATCGTCCCGTTCCGGAGGGTCCGCGTCCGTGAAGCATCGCTTCCTGTGTTTCATAGCCACAACCCTTTTCCCGGTACTCGTTTTGGGTCAGGCCTACCCCTCGAAACCGGTGAAGCTGATCCACGGCTTCGTTCCCGGCGGCAACGTCGACATCACCGCGCGCGTGGTCGGCCAGCCGATGTCCGAGATCCTCGGCCAGGCGTTCGTGGTCGAAGGCCGCCCGGGCGCGGGCGGCACCGTGGCGGCGAACGTGGTGGCGCGCTCGGAGCCCGACGGCTACACGCTTTTCATGATGGCGTCCGGCCACAGCGTCTCGCCGGGCTTGTACGCCTCGCTTCCCTACGACCCGGTGAACGACTTCACCATGATCTCGCTCGCCGCGCAGTTCCCGTTCGTCATCGCCGTCGCGCCGAACCATCCGGCGAAATCCCTCGGCGACCTGCTGAGGCAGGCCAAGGCGAAGCAGGGCCAGGTTTCGCTTGCCCATGCCGGGGTCGGCACCGGCATGCACCTCGCCACCGTGCTGCTTCAGAGCCGAACCGGCACCGAGTTCAACCTCATCCCCTACAAAGGCGGCAACCTCGCGCCGATGGCCGTCGCCCAGGGCGACACCGAGGTCGTCTTCGACACGCCCGCGGGCATGGCGAGCCTGATCTCGAGCGGCAAGCTGCGGCCGCTCGCCGTGTCGAGCGCGACACGCTGGAAGAACTGGCCCGACGTGCCGACGGTCGGCGAGACCGTGCCGGGCTACGACGTGCGCGGCTGGATGGCGCTCGCCGGGCCGAAGAACCTGCCCCAGCCGGTGCTCGAGCGCCTGCACAAGGCGATGCACCAGGCGCTGGCGCGGCCGGAGGTGATCGAGCGCTTCGCGCAGATGGGCACCGGCGTCGCGCCCAGCGATCCCAAGGAGACGCAGGCGTTCCTCGCGGGCGAGATCGAGCGCTGGAAGAAGGTGGTGAAGGACGCGGATATCAAGCCGCAGAACTGAAAATCGGGGTCAGAGCCCTAAATCGCAGGGACGCCTTCGGCTTTTCAGATTCGGGGCTCTGACCCCACAGCCGTTGCTGATCCCCTATCGGGCCTTTCCGGTTTGCCCATCCGCGATAGTCGCTTTGGCTGACTTTTTCTTCGTAGGCTGCGCGGGCATGGCGACGGCTGGCGGGCATGGCTTCGCCTTGCGAGGCGTGTTGAGGAATGTGGTGATCTGCCCGGCGATCTTCTTGTTTTCATCGACCTGGCCGTAGCCGTCGACGAAGTTCACGAGTAGAGCGCGGCCGTCGGCGCGTTCCTGCTCGAGACGCCGGCATTCACGCTCGGCTTCCTCACGCGCTATCTGCTCGGCGATCAGGCGGGCACGCTCTTCTGCTTCCGCCTTCTCCCGGCGCGCGCGTTCTTCTGCCGCCAGCTTCTCCTGACGCACGCGCTCTTCCTCGGCCTTGCGCGCGGCCTCGGCCTCCAGCCGGCGGCGCTCGGCGGCGAGCCGCTCCTCCTCGGCAGCCCGCTGCTTCCGGGCGGCCTCTTCGCGGGCGAGCTGCTCGGCGCGCTCACGCTCGAGGCGCTCGCGCTCCGCACGCGCCTCGGCTTCCCGCTTGGCCTTGGCCTGCCGCTCTGCTTCCGCGATCCTGGCGCGGCGCTCGCGCTCAGTGACCTCACGGCACATCAGGTTGCCACGGCCGTCGGTATCGATTTGTCTCGAGCAGTCCTGCTCGTTCACCTTGCGCTTCGGATCCATCGGCGGCGGGGTGGGGGCTGCATCCTGCGCCCTGCTACTGCCGGCCGCGAGCACGAGGACGAGGACGACGGCGGCGGTGATGTTCTTGTTCATGGCTGTCCCTTCAGGTTCCTCAGGTTCCATAGGCGCGCGGCGCCAGAACTCTTTGAATTGACTTCGAAACGAAAGATTACGCGCGGCGCGCGCGGCGCGCTGCGACAGAATCCTCAGATCAGCAGCGAGGACTCAGGGGTTCACTTGCGGAGCGCCGGCCGGAACGTGAAGGAATTGCATTTGTCCGTCAGGTCGCGGCTTGCGCCCGGTAGTTGCCGGGGAACATGGCGCGCCTGGCCTCGTCGTCCAGCTCGGTCTTGAAGGCGTGGCGGTCCTTGAGGCCGATCGCCTTTTGCGCGGCCGGACGGGCGCTGATCTCGTCAACCAGGCGCTTCACATTACCAAGCTTCGCCGCATGGTCGCCGAGGATGTTCGGCACCAGTCGCGCCCAGCCCCACAACGCCATGTCGACGACAGTGTAAGTATCGCCAGCCAGATATTTGTTTTTCGCC